>NZ_JBUEFZ010000015.1:0-145398 GCF_054963715.1 Streptomyces sp. STAM6
GCAGGCGGCCGATCCCGCCCAGCGTGCGCTGGGCGTACCCCGCCAGGCGGGGGCGGTTGCGGACGTACGAGTGGGCGCGGCGGGCCGGCTCGCGACCGAGCCAGTACAGACCGGCGCGCACACCGGGCCGGACCGAGGAGCCTTCGTGCACGCGCAGTTCGCCGGTCTTGAGGGAGTCCTTGTACTCCGCCGCTCCACGCCCCAGGTCGAGCATGCCGATCCCCGCCCCCGCGGCCGCCTCGGCCATGCGCAGATGGAGGATCAGACCGGGCGAGTACTTGGCGTACCCGGGGTCGTAGGCCGGGAACCAGCAGGACAGGACGGTGCGGGAGCGCAGCCCGAAGTGGGCGGCCACCGGTTGCCCGCCGGTGTACAGCACGGACAGGAGGCCGGAGCAGCCCGGTTCGCGCAGTTCGTGCAGCCCGCGCACCAGGCCGCTGATCCAGTCCTGGGCGAACCGGTCCCGGCGGCCCGTCCTGCGGTACTGGGCGGACTTCCAGGCCATGAGCGTGCGCAGCGCGGCCGGGTCGCGCTCGTCGAAGACGAACCGCAGGGCGCCGCCGCAAGCGCGGTCGAGACGGCGTTCCTTGGCGAGGGTGGTCCGCAGGAACTTGGGCGACTGCGCGCGCAGCACCGCTTCGTACGCGGCGTATCCCTCGCCGACGTCGATGACGGGCACGGCGAACTCCTCCGCAGCGCCGGGGACGAATACGGCTTGTCCCGCTTCGAGGTTGTCGAACTCCCAGGCGGTGAGGCGGCAGGCCCGCAGCAGCTCTCCGGCACGGGTGGTCAGCCCGGGCCGGAGCACGATCCCCTGGCAGTCGGAGACGCCGAGCCCGATGGCCCGGCCGTGCCCCAACAGGCCCCTCTCGTAGGGGAAGAAGCCGACCGGGTCGCCGTCCTCCCGCAGCACGGCGACCCGCGCCCGGGGCCGTACACGGCCGACGGCGACGGTGAACTCCGGTTCCATGAACGGGTTGGCCGGGGCGCCGGACTTGGCGCGCCACTCCCGCCAGGCCTCGATCTCCCGCTGGTTGAGCTCGTCCGGCCTGACGACATGCATGCGTACAGCGCTCAACTCCGACCCCCCGGTCTCCCCCTGAGTCTTGCCGCTACAGGACGGTACCGGCCCAAATCCCGCCGGGACAGGGATACTCACCCATCTTGTGACCGATCCGTGAAGGAGTGTGAATGGTGATGATCATGTGATCAATGGGACAAGGCGGCCGTGATGGCGGCCTCGGCGTGCAGCCGCTTCATCGGCCCGGACTGTCACGGTCCCCGGCGCCCTCGTCCGACGCCACGAGCATGCCGTCGGGTGCCGGTACGATCCGTACGCCGAAGCCCCGGCTGACCCGGTCGAGCGTCGACCTCAGCCATTCCCGGTCCTCGCTCGGGGCGGGCCCGAGCCGCAGGCGCCGGGACCGCAGGGGCGCCATGCGCACCGCGGCGGGCCTGCGGGCCTCGGGGTCGACGGAGACGAGGAACAGCAGGCGCAGGTCGTCGCGGAAGTGCTCGTAGCCGGTGATGCCCTCGTAGTCGTCGATGAAGTCGCCGCAGCCGTAGAGGATCAGCCGGCCGCGATACCTCTCCAGGGGGCGGGGGTGGTGCGAGGAGTGCCCGTGGACCAGGTCGACGCCGGCGTCGACCAGCGCGTGCGCGAAGCGGATCTGGCCCCGGGGAACGCGGTAGCCCCAGTTGGAGCCCCAGTGGACGGACACGACCGCCACGTCGCCCGGCCGTTTCGCCTCGCGCACGCGGTCGGCGAGGGCCCTTGCCGCCTCGTACGTCGGCTCGGGGACGAAGGCGACGCCGGACAGGGCCTCGCGCGCGGCCCAGTCCGGCGGGATGCCGCTGGACTCCATGCCGAGGGCGAAGACGAGGACGCGTCCACCCCCGGACACGGGGACGGCGGCGGGCCGCCATGCCTCCTCGGCGTCGCGGCCGGCGCCCGCCGTCCGCAGCCCGGCGGCCGCCAGCGAGTCGAGGGTCTCGGTGAGGCCGCGGCGGCCGAAGTCCAGGACGTGGTTGTTGGCCAGGACACAGACGTCGGGGCGGGCGGCGGCCAGACAGGGCAGGTTGGCGGGGTGCATCCGGTAGTGCACCTCCTTGCCGGCCGCGAAGGAGTCGCAGCGGGTGACGCTGGTCTCCAGGTTGACCACCCGGGCGTCGGGGGCGGCCTCGTCGAGCAGCCGGAGTGCGTCGCCCCAGGGCCAGGTGAAGGGCACCGGGCGGGGGACGGGGCCGTTCACCGCCTCGGCCAGCTCCACATACGCGTGGGCGTCCCCGAGGTACTGCTCCCACAGGGCGGAATCACCGGGGTGGGGCAGGATCTGGTCCACCCCGCGGCCGAGCATCACATCGCCGCAGAGGGCCAGCGTCACCGCGTCCCGTGGCATGTCTCCACCCTAGGGCGTGTTTCGAACGGAGCGCCGCGAGCGTGCGTACGGGCACCCCCGGCCGGACGGGACCTTCGAAACACGCCCTGGGCCCGACGCGTGAGAACGCGGAACCGCCCCGGCCCTCCGCTGAGGGGGCCGGGGCGGCGCTGTGGGGGGAGTCGGTGGGTCTTGGGGGCTCAGTGGCCGAGCGGAACGCCCGCCGGCACGCCACCGAGCAGGCCGCCGAGCGGGCCGCCGGCGCCGAACACGCCGGCGACGGGGCCACCGCCGACCGGCAGCGGGGACGCCTGGCCGACGCGCTGGGGGGCCTTGCTGCCGCCGAGCGGGCTGCCCTGGGTGTTGAGGTCGGTCACCACGGGCGCGCCGACCGACGCGGGCCCGTCGGCGCCGCCCCCGACGGGCCCGAGGGGCGTGTCGATGGCGGCGGCCGGGACGGCCGCCGCCATGCTCGCGCCCGCGATGCCGGCGCAGACCGTGATCAGTCGGGTGGTGCGGGTGGTGGGTCGCATGCCCATGTGTCGCTCCTGGTGTGGGGGGATGTGCCCTGTGCAACGACGCCCGGCGCCCGACGACACGCCCCCCGACGACCGGGTTCTACAGCGCGCGCGCTCCCCCGCGCCAGACCGCCGCGACGAGCGGGACGCCCGGTCGGTAGGCCAGGTGGACGTGCGAGGGCGCGTTCAGGAGGGCGATGTCGGCGCGGGCGCCCGGGGAGAGCCGGCCGACGTCCGTGCGGCGCAGAGCCCGCGCGCCGCCTGCGGTGGCGGACCAGAGCGCCTCGTCCGGGGTCATACCCATGTCCCGGACCGCGAGGGCGATGCAGAAGGGCATGGACGAGGTGAAGGACGAGCCGGGGTTGCAGTCGGTGGACAGCGCGACCGTGACGCCCGCGTCGAGCAGGCGGCGGGCGTCGGGCCACTCGGCGCGGGTGGAGAACTCGGCGCCGGGGAGCAGGGTGGCGACCGTGTTGCCGCCGGCGAGCGCGTCGACGTCGGCCTGGGTGAGGTGGGTGCAGTGGTCGGCCGACGCGGCGTCGAGCTCGACGGCGAGCTGGACACCGGGCCCGTAGGACAGCTGATTGGCGTGGATGCGGGGGTGCAGGCCCCGCGCTTTGCCTGCGGTGAGGATCGCGCGGGCCTGGTCGCCGTCGAAGGCGCCCTTCTCGCAGAAGACGTCGATCCAGCGGGCGTGCGGGGCGCAGGCCTCCAGCATGGGGCCGGTGACGAGGTCGACGTATCCGGCGGGGTCGTCGGCGTAGTCCGGCGAGACGACGTGGGCGCCGAGGTAGGTCACCTCGTCGGTGTGACGGGCCGCGATGCGCAGGGCGCGGGCCTCGTCCTCGACGGTGAGGCCGTAGCCGGATTTGGTCTCGAAGGTGGTGGTGCCCTGGCCCAGGGCCTCGCGCAGGTAGTGCGTGAGGTTGGTCTCCAGCGTGGCGTCGTCGGCGGCGCGGGTCGCCGAGACGGTGGTGCGGATCCCACCGGCGGAGTAGGCGAGGCCGGACATGCGGGCGTTGAACTCGGCGGTGCGGTCGCCCGCGAAGACCAGATGGGAGTGCGAGTCCACGAACCCGGGGATCACGGCCCGGCCGCCGGCGTCGTACACCTCGTCGGCGGCGGGCGCGTCGGTCGCCGGACCGGCCCACGCCACGTGCTCGCCGTCGATGACGAGGGCGGCGTCGCGGATCAGGCCGAGGGGGCCGTCACCGAGCGCCGGGTCGTTGGTGACCAGGTTCGCGATGTTGGTGAGGACGGTGGTGGTCATGGGTCAGCTCCGGAGGGCGGCGATGGAGGCGGACAGGGCGGCCGGCACGTCCGGTATCGACACGTGGGCGCCGTCCCGGACCACCTCGCGTCCCCCGACCACGGTGTGGCGCACATCGGCCGCGGTGGCCGCGAAGACGGCCGTCTCGGCGGCGAGCCGCGGCAGCGGCCCCGCGGTGCGGACGGTGTCCAGGGCGATCGTCGCGAAGTCGGCGAGCGCCCCCTCCTCCAGGCGTCCCGCGTCGGGCCGGCCGAGGGCGGCGTGGCCGTCGGCGGTGGCGGCGCGCAGCAGCGCGGCAGCCGTCCAGTGGCCGCGGGTGCGGGAGCGGAGCCGCTCGTCGAGCTCCATGGCCCGGGCCTCTTCGAGCAGGTCGATGACGGCGTGGCTGTCGCTGCCGAGGGACAGCGGGGAGCCGGCGCGCTGGAGGGCGACGGCCGGGCCGATGCCGTCCGCGAGGTCGCGCTCGGTGGTGGGGCACATGCAGGTGCCGGTGGCCGAGGTGCCGAGGAGCGCGATGTCGTCGTCGGTGAGGTGGGTGTTGTGGACGCCCGTGGTGCGCGGGCCGAGGACGCCGTGGTCGGCGAGCAGCCGGGTCGGGGTGCGGCCGTGGGCGGCCAGGCAGGCGTCGTTCTCCGCGGTCTGCTCGGAGAGGTGGACGTGCAGGGGCGCCTCGCGGTCGGCGGCCCACTGGGCGACCGTGGCGAGCTGGTCGGCGGGGACGGCCCGGACGGAGTGGATGGCGGCGCCGATGCGGACGCCGTCGCTCTCCTTGAGCAGGGAGGCGCGCTCCGCCCAGGCTTCGGCCGTGCCGTCGGAGAAGCGCAGCTGGTGCCGGTCGGGCGCGGCGCCGAACCCGGAGGAGAGGTACGCCGTGTCGAGCAGGGTGATCCGGATGCCCGCCTCGCCGGCCGCGGCGATCAGCGCTTCGCCCATGGCGTTGGGGTCGGCGTAGGGGGCGCCGCCGGGCGCGTGGTGGAGGTAGTGGAACTCGCCGACCGCCGTGATGCCGGCCAGGGCCATCTCCGCGTACACGGCGCGGGCCAGCGCGAAGTAGCTGTCGGGGGTGAGCCGGGAGGCGACCTGGTACATCACCTCGCGCCAGGTCCAGAAGGTGCCGGAGCCGACCTGGACGGTGCCCCGCAGGGCCCGGTGGAAGGCGTGGCTGTGGGCGTTGGCGAGGCCGGGGACCGTCAGTCCGCGCAGGACGACGGCGCCCGGCGGAGGGGCGTCGGCCCCCTTGCGCACGGCGGTGATGCGGCCGTCGGTCACGTCGAGGGCGACGCCCGGTTCGACGACCGGGTCGAGCCAGGCGTGCTCCAGCCAGTACGTCGTCACCTGCACGCGAGGCCCTCCAGTACGTCGGCGAGTGCGCGGACCCCGGCCACGCAGTCGTCCTCGGCCGCGGACTCGGCCGGGGAGTGCGAGACGCCCGTGGGGTTGCGTACGAACAGCATGGCGGTCGGGACGGAGCCGGACAGGATGCCGGCGTCGTGTCCCGCGCCCGTGCCGAGGACCGGTACCTGGCCGCCGAGGATCTTGCCGAGCTCGTCGCGCAGGGCGTGCTCGAACTCCACGACCGGCGTGAAGGACTCGCGTACGACGGCGAGGTCGACGCCGTGCCGGGCGGCGGCCTCACGTGCGGCGGCCTCGACGGCGGCGATCACGGTGTCCAGGGTGCTCTGGTCGGCGGCGCGGGAGTCCAGCCAGCCGCGCACCAGCGACGGGATGGCGTTGACGCCGTTGGGCTCGACGGAGATCTTGCCGAAGGTGGCCACGGCGCCGGCCAGTTCGGCCTCGCGGCGGGCGGCCAGGACCGTCTCGGCGTAGCTGAGCATCGGGTCGCGCCGGTCGGCGAGCCGGGTGGTGCCGGCGTGGTTGGCCTCGCCGTGGAAGTCGTACCGCCAGCGGCCGTGCGGCCAGATGGCGGAGGCGATGCCGACCGCGTCGCCGGACAGGTCGAGGGCGCGGCCCTGCTCGACGTGGAGTTCGACGAACGCGCCGATGCGGGCGAGCCGCTCGGGGTCGGGGCCGATGGCGTCGGGGTCGTACCCGGCGGCCTCCATCGCCTGCGGCAGGCTGACGCCGTCGGCGTCGCGCAGCTCGAAGGCCTTCTCCTTCGTCAGCTGCCCGGCGGTGAGGCGGGAGCCGACGCAGGCGAGACCGAAGCGGGCTCCTTCCTCGTCGCCGAAGTTGACGATGGCGAGGGGCCGCCGGAACCGGACGCCGCGGGAACGGAGTTCGTCGAGGGCGGCGAACGCGGAGACGACGCCGAGGGGACCGTCGAAGGCCCCGCCGTCCGGGACGGAGTCCAGGTGCGAGCCGGTGACGACCGCGTCGCCGGCGGTGGGGTCGCCGAGCCAGGCCCACTGGTTGCCGTTCCGGTCGACCTCGTGGTTCAGCCGGCGGGCCTCGGCCTGCATCCGGAACCAGAGCCGGCAGTCGGCGTCCGCGCCGGTCCAGGCGTAGCGGCGGTAGCCGCCCGAGGCGTCGCTGTGGCCGATCGGCCGCAGCGACCGCCACATGGCGTGGAACGTCTCGCTCACGCGTCGTCACCCTCGCGCATCGGCACGCGGACGCCCTTGTCGTCGGCGACGTTCTCGGCGATGTCGTAGCCGGCGTCGACGTGGCGGATGACGCCCATGCCCGGGTCGTTGGTGAGCACGCGGCGGATCTTCTCGCCCGCCAGCGGGGTGCCGTCGGCGACCGTCACCTGTCCGGCGTGGAGGGAGCGGCCCATGCCGACGCCGCCGCCGTGGTGGAGGGAGACCCAGGAGGCACCGGAGGCGACGTTGACCATGGCGTTGAGGAGCGGCCAGTCGGCGATGGCGTCGGAGCCGTCGAGCATGGCCTCGGTCTCGCGGTACGGCGAGGCGACGGAGCCGCAGTCGAGGTGGTCGCGGCCGATGGCGAGCGGGGCGGCGAGCTCGCCGGAGGCGACCATGTCGTTGAAGCGCTCACCGGCGCGGTCGCGCTCGCCGTAGCCGAGCCAGCAGATGCGGGCGGGCAGGCCCTGGAAGTGGACGCGCTCGCCGGCCAGCTTGATCCAGCGGGCCAGGGACTCGTTCTCCGGGAAGAGGTCGAGGATCGCCCTGTCGGTCTTGGCGATGTCCTGCGGGTCGCCGGACAGGGCGGCCCAGCGGAAGGGGCCCTTGCCCTCGCAGAACAGCGGGCGGATGTAGGCGGGCACGAAGCCGGGGAAGGCGAAGGCCCGGTCGTACCCGGCCAGCTGCGCCTCGCCGCGGATGGAGTTGCCGTAGTCGAAGACCTCGGCGCCGGCGTCCATGAAGCCGACCATGGCCTCGACGTGACGGGCCATCGACTCGCGGGCGCGGGTGGTGAAACCGGCCGGGTCCTTGGCGGCGTAGGACGCCATGTCGTCGAAGTCGACGCCGACCGGCAGGTACGACAGCGGGTCGTGGGCGGAGGTCTGGTCGGTGACGATGTCGATCGGGGCGCCCTCGGCGAGCATCCGCGGGAGCAGCTCGGCGGCGTTGCCGAGGAGGCCGATGGACAGCGGCTTGCGGGCGTCGCGGGCCTCGGTGGCGAGCTGGAGGGCGTGGGCGAGGGAGTCGGCCTTCACGTCCAGGTACCGGTGCTCGATGCGGCGCTCGATGGCGCGCGGGTCGCAGTCGATGCAGATCGCGACGCCGTCGTTCATGGTCACGGCGAGCGGCTGGGCGCCGCCCATGCCGCCGAGTCCGGCGGTCAGGGTGATCGTCCCGGCGAGCGTGCCGTTGAACTTCTTGGCGGCGACGGCGGCGAAGGTCTCGTAGGTGCCCTGGAGGATGCCCTGGGTGCCGATGTAGATCCAGGAGCCGGCGGTCATTTGGCCGTACATGGTCAGGCCGAGCTGCTCCAGGCGCCGGAACTCCTCCCAGTTGGCCCAGTCGCCGACCAGGTTGGAGTTGGCGATCAGGACGCGCGGCGCCCACTCGTGGGTCTGCATGACGCCGACCGGGCGGCCGGACTGGACCAGCATGGTCTCGTCCTGCTTCAGGGTCCGCAGGGTACGGACCATCGCGTCGAAGGAGCGCCAGTCGCGGGCCGCCTTGCCGGTGCCGCCGTAGACGACGAGCTTGTCGGGGTGCTCGGCGACCTCGGGGTCGAGGTTGTTCTGCAGCATCCGCAGGGCGGCCTCCTGCTGCCATCCCAGGGCGCTCAGCTCGCTGCCGCGCGGGGCCCGTACGGGGCGGGGTCCTGACATGGGGGATGCCTCCTCGGATGCGATTGCAGATTCAGTTATTCACATCTTGGCGGGATGAATAGATGTAGTCAACGGCTGCGTCGCCGGACACCTGATGATTGGCTGACACACATGGCTTCCGTCATGACTTCGGACCGTCGCGATCACGCCGTACGAGCAGCAGTCGACCAAGCCCTCCTCACCGAGGCCCGGCCCGTGGCCGCCCTCCTGGACGTCGCGGGCATCCGCGCCTCGGCCGCCGCCCTGCGCGCCGCCTTCGCGGCCGTCACCGACGCCCCCGTCCTGCACGCCTTCGCCGTCAAGGCCTCCCCCCTGGTCCCCGTGCTGCGGCTGCTGCACGCGGAGGGGCTGGGCGCCGAGGTCGCGAGCCCCGGCGAGCTGGCCCTGGCCCGCGCCGCCGGCGTCGACCCCGGCGGCATCGTCCTCGACTCCCCCGCCAAGACCCCCGCCGAGCTGCGCGAGGCCCTCGCCCTCGGGATCGCCGTCAACGCCGACAACCCGCAGGAGCTCGACCGGATCGACGCACTCGTCCGGTCCGGGCCCCCCTCCTCGCCCCTCGGCCTGCGGGTGAACCCGCAGATCGGCGGCGGCACCATCGACGCCCTGTCCACCGCCACGCCCACGTCCAAGTTCGGCGTCGCCCTGCGCGACGAGGGCGCCCGCGCCCGGGTGATCCGCACCTTCCTCGACCGGCCCTGGCTGACCCGGCTGCACACCCACTCCGGATCACAGGGCGTCCCGCTCGCGCTGATGACCGCCGGGGTCCGGGCGGTGTACGAGCTCGCCGAGGAGATCAACGCCGCGGTCGGCCGACGGCAGATCGACACCATCGACATCGGCGGCGGCCTGGCGGTGAACTTCGCCTCCGACGAGGACACCCCGTCCTACGCCGCCTACGCCGAGGCGCTCGCCGCGGAGGTGCCCGGACTCTTCGACGGGCGGTACGGCCTGGTCACCGAGTTCGGCCGCTCGCTGCTGGCCCGGCACGGCACCGTCCTGGCCCGGGTGGAGTACACCAAGACCTCCGGCTCCCGGCCCATCGCGGTCACCCACGCGGGCGTCCAGGTCGCCACCCGCACCGTCTACGACCCCGCCTCCTGGCCGCTGCGGATCGCCGCGTACGACGCGAAGGGCCTGCCCAAACGAGGGCCGGCCGTCGACCAGGACGTGGCGGGACCGGCCTGCTTCGCCGGTGACCTGCTGGCCGTCAAACGCCCCCTGCCACTGCTCGAACCCGGCGACATCGTCGCCGCCCTCGACACCGGCGCCTACTACTTCGCCCACCACTACGCGTACAACTCTCTGGTCAGGCCGGGTGTGTACGGCTTCACCGGGCGGCCCGACGGCACGGTCCGGTTCGCCACCGTCCGGCCGCCGCAGACCGTCGCCGAGATCGTCAGCGAGGCAGGTGGCGGACACCCGGACGCGCTACTGGACGGCTGACGACGCATCACACCTGCCGCACCGGGCAGAACCTCCCCGTTACGTCCACGGACGGGGGAGGTTCCGCATGACCACCACCACCGAAGAACCCGCCCACGAACCGGCCGGGGAGCCCGCCCTCAAACGGGCCATCGGGCCGAAACTGCTGATCCTCTTCGTGATCGGCGACATCCTCGGCACCGGCATCTACGCCACCACCGGCAAGGTGGCCGGGAAGGTCGGCGGTGCCCTGTGGCTGCCGTTCGTGATCGGGTTCGTCGTCGCGATCCTGACGGCGGCGTCGTACGTCGAGCTCGTCGGTAAGTACCCCAAGGCGGCCGGCGCCGCCCTCTACACACAGAAGGCGTTCAAGGTCCCGTTCCTGACCTTCATCATCGCGTTCATGGTGATCTGCTCGGGCCTGTCGTCCGCCAGCGCCGCCGCGCGCGCCTTCAGCGGCGACTACTTCCAGGAGTTCACCGACGCCGTCCCGGCGACCCTCATCGCCATCCTCTTCGTCCTCGCCCTCGCCGCACTGGCGCTGCGCGGCGTGTCCGAGTCCGTGAAGACCAATGTCGTCCTCACCCTCGTGGAGCTCACCGGTCTGCTGGTCATCCTCTCGATCGGCGCCTGGGCGGTGATCACCGGCGAGGGGGAGCCGAGCCGGCTGGGCGAGTTCGAGGCGACCGGCGCCGGCTACGCCCTGATCACCAGCGTGCTGGGGGCCACGGCCCTCGGTTTCTTCGCGTTCGTCGGCTTCGAGGACTCGGTCAACATGGCCGAGGAGACCAAGGACCCGGTCCGCACCTTCCCGAAGGCGATCTTCACCGGTGTCGCCGTCACCGGCACGGTCTACGTCCTGGTCGCGCTCGTCTCCTCGCTGCTCGTCGAGTACACCGTGCTGGAGAAGTCCAGCGGTCCGCTGCTGGAGGTCGTCAAGGCCGGCGGGGTCGACTTCCCGCCGAAACTGTTCGCCGCGATCGCGCTCTTCGCGGTCACCAATTCGGCGCTGATCAACATCATGATGGCGTCCCGGCTCTGCTACGGCCTCGCCAACGAGAAGGTCCTGCCGCGCGCCATGGGCCGGGTCCTGCGCCGCCGCCGCACCCCCGTCAACGGGATCGTCTTCGCCACGCTGATCACCATCGGGCTGGTGTCCACCGGCGAGATCGAGGGGCTCGGCGACACCACCGCGTTCCTGCTGCTGTGCGTCTTCGCCGTGGTCAACATCGCCGTTCTGGTCCTGCGCCGCGACCGTGTCGCACACGAGCACTTCCGTACGCCGACGGTACTGCCGGTCCTCGGCGCCATCACGGCGATCATCCTGGCGAGCCCGCTCGCCGACCGTGCGGCGGACGTCTACATCCGCGCCGGGGTCCTGCTGGCCATCGGCATCGGACTGTGGGTGGTGAACAAACTCGTCCTGCGGGCCCGTCACGAGCAATGACCACCGCGGCGAACAGCCGCTCGCGGGCAGCCCACGAGCCCGGTCGTGCCTCTGCGCGGCCGGGCTTGTGCGTGGGGACCTTATCCGTGCGGAGGCATGTTCCACCGGAAAATGCCAGAACTCCCATCAGCGGAAGGAACGTTGAGTAACCTCCTCGTCACTGACGCGACTTGCGTAACGGGGAACGGGGAATTTTGGGGAGGGGAGCCCGCGTGCCCGGAATCGACGAGTGCCTGCTCGAAGTCATGGCCCTGCCGGGCGCGCGAGGGGCGGCCCTGGTCGACTGGACGAGCGGACTCGCACTCGGCACCGCCGGCCAGTCCCCGGTGGGCGATCATGAGACGACCGCCGCGGAGACGTCCGAACTGGCCCGCGCCGCCGCCGAGTACGAGTCGTTCGCCCATGACGAGGAGCCGGGCGACTTACCCAAGGGCCCTCCCGTCGAGGACGTCATCGTCACCACGCGTACGGGATATCACGTCCTGCGGTTCGTGGAGACCACGTTTGACAGCAGCGTCTTCCTCCACCTCTGGCTCGACCGCTCCACCGGCAATCTCGCCCTCGCCCGGCTCCGGCTGCGGGAGCTCGCCGAACGGCTGGTCCTGACATGAGCGCACCGACCGCAATCCGGGCGACCGGGTCCGTCGTCTCCCCCATGCTGCTGCGGCTCGCCGAGGAACGCGCCACCGGCGCCCTGCTGCGCGACCACGGCACGCTGTACCTGGTCGACGGCCGGATCGTGCACGCCGAGAGCCCCGTCGCCCCCGGCCTCGACGTACTGCTGACCGGCGGCGGCCGCCGGCCCCGCCGCCAGGTCGGCGACGGCGAGCTGGAGATCTGCCACCTGGGCGCGCTGTTCGACGCCGCGTTCTTCGCCCTCACCCCGGGCAGCCGCCCGGCCCGCTTCCGGTACGGCGTGATGCCGTGGAACGGCCCGGTCCGCCCGGTGACCGCGGTGGACGTCGAACGGGAGACCCTGCGCCGGCGCGAGCTGCTCGACAGCGTGTGGCCCTACCCGGCCGTCGACACCGCGCCCGTGGTCCCCCGCTCCGCCGCCCCCGGCCAGACCGTCACGGTCCGCCAGCGCGGGCTGCTCGCCCACGCCGACGGCCTGCGCACCCCGGCCGAACTGGCCTGGTCGCTGGGCCGCCCGGCCTTCCACACGCTCCTGGACATCCGGCGGCTGGCCGCGGCCGGGCTCGTCGAGACGCCGTACGAGCCGGTCCCGGTCGCGCCGCCACCGGTCCCGTCCTGGGTCGCCGACATCGCCGACCCCGACATCGCCCTTCTCCGCCGGCTCCGTGACGCTCTGGAGGCCCACCTGTGACCACCCGCCGTACGCCGTCGTTCCATACGACGCCGTCATGAGGCGCGCCCTGCGACAGCGCGCCGAAAGGAGACAGCTGATGACGGCCGAAGCCGAGGTGCTCGGCGAGCTGAGGCGGCTACGGGCCCGCGTCCCGCAGCTCACCGGGGCACTCGCGGCCAGTTCCGACGGCCTCGTCCTCGCCAGGGACACGGTCGACGACGGCGCGGAGGGCATCGCCGCGCTCACGGCGGCCGCCCTCGGAGTCGCTGTCCGGCTCACCGACGCCACCGGCCAGGGCGGCTTCCGCGAGCTGCTGGTCCGGGGCGAGCAGGGCTATGTCGCGACCTACGCGGCAGGCGGCTCGGCCGTCCTCACCCTGCTCGCGGAGTCCCGGATCAACGTCGGCCGGCTCCATCTGGAGGCCCGGCGGTCCAGCGCGCGGATCGGCGAGCTGGTCGACGGCGCCCTCGAACGGGCCCGGCGGGCCGACCCGGCGCCCTCGTCCGCGCCCCCTCTTCCGTCCCACCCCCCACTGCAACAGAGACAGCCCATCCACCAGAAGGAAGCGTGACTCTCATGGCGAACACCGAGATGGCCCTCAAGGAAGCGACGACCGTGGTCGACGGCGCCATCGGCGCCGCGCTGGTCGACTACACCAGCGGTATGGCCCTCGGCACCATCGGCGGCGGCAAGGACCTCGACCTGACGGTCGCCGCCGCGGGCAACACCGACGTCGTCCGCGCCAAGGTGCGCACGATGGAAATGCTCGGCATCAAGGAGGAGATCGAGGACATCCTGATCACCCTGGGCACGCAGTACCACCTGATCCGCCTGCTCAAAGGCCGGGGCACGAACGGCCTGTTCCTGTACCTGGCGCTCGACAAGGAGCGGGCGAACCTGGCGATGGCCCGTCACCAGCTGCGGAAGATCGAGGCCGAGCTGGAAGTCTGACAGACGCCCGGCGGGCGGCGGGCGCCGCCCGCCGGGCGTCACTCCACGAACAGCCCGCGCGCCGCCGCGGCCGCGTCGAACTCCTCCAGGCGGGCCTGGGCGTCGGGAAGGTCGTCGCACATGGCCTCCAGCAGCACCCGGCCCAGCAGCATCGGGGCGCAGGCCGTGTCGAAGGCGAGCCCCGTCCCCACGGCGGCCGGGATGAGCAGGTCGCTGTGTTTGGCGACGGGCGCGAACGCCGAGTCGGCGACCGTCACCACGGTCAGCCCCGCGTCCCCGGCGTACGCGAGCGCCTCGACGACCTCCCTGGGGTGCCGGGGCAGCGCGAAGCACAGCAGCACGGTGGCACCGGCCCGAACGGCGGCGTCGATCCGGTCGGTGAGCATGGTGCCGCCCTCGTCGAGCAGCCGCACGTCCGGGTGCACCTTGGCGGCGAAGTACGCGAAGCCGCGCGCCTGCGACGAGGCGGCCCGCAGTCCGAGGACGGGCAGCGGCCGGGACGAGGCGAGCAGTCGCCCCGCCTGTTCCACGGGCGCCGGGTCGGCGAGCAGTTCGGCGAGATGGCGCAGGTTCTCGATCTCGGCGTGGACGGCCTGCTGGTACTCGTTGAACTCCGAGGCACCCTCGGCCGGTTCGGCCGGTGCCACCTCGCGCAGATGCCGGCGCAGCGCCGGATAGCCGTCGAAGCCGAGCGCCACGGCGAACCGCGTCACGGACGGCTGGCTGACCCCGGCCAGCTCGGCGAGCTCCACACTGGACAGGAACGGCACGTCGGCGGCGCGGCGCACCATCGAATGGGCGATACGGCGCTGGGTCGGTGTCAGCCGGTGCCCCTCGAAGAGCGCCTGCAGGCGTGCGGCGGGGCTGTCGCTCATACCGTCCCCCTCCTCCTATTCAGTCATCCAGAACTCTGCATGACGATATGCAGGCCGGGCAAGCGGAACGGGCGACTAGGGTGCGGTGATGACCAGACTTCGTGAGATGCGCGAGTCCGACATCGACGCCGTGGCCGCCCTGCGGGTGAGGGGCTGGCGCGCGGCGTACGCCGGCGTCGTTCCGCAGGCGTACCTGGACGGGATGTCCCCCGAGCGGGACGCCGAGCGACGCAGGGAGGGCTTCACCGCGTCCCGCGGGGAGGTCACGGACCTGGTGGCCGTCGGCGAGGACGACGTCCCGGTCGGCTGGGGCTGCTTCGGCCCCTACCGCGGCGTGATCAACGCCCCCGCGCCGGGCGAGCTCTACGCCCTCTACGTCGAGCCCGCCCTGAGGGGCGGAGGAGTCGGCCGGGCTCTGCTCGACGCGGTCCACGGCCACCCCGCGGCGAGACGGTTCGCCACCCTCTACCTGTGGGTCCTGCGCGACAACGCCCGCGCCCGGCGGTTCTACGCGGCGGCCGGCTACACGGCGGACGGCGCGGTGGAGAGCGAGCTGTACGACGGGACGGCCGTCCCCGAGCTGCGCTACCGGCGCCCCACGGGGATGGGGGGTTAGCCCCACTGACACGCGCCCGCGCCCTTCGTACCGTGACGGTCATGGAAGACACGGAGCTGAAGAAGGACCTCGATGCCACCCTCCGGGCGCGGCAGGAGCTGGGCACGGAGTACGAGTCGGCCCTCATCGAGTCGTTCCTGGAGAAGCTCGACCAGCGTCTGGACGGCGCGGTCGACCGCCGCGTCCGCCGCCAGGTGGCCGAGCACCAACTGGTCGTCGCCCGGGGCGGCCGCCCGCCGGCCCGTCCGGGCGAGGAGCACTTCTTCGAGCGCTTCGGTTTCGCCCTGCTCACCCTGCTCCTCGCGATCCCCCTCTCCGCGATCGGCGTGGCCAACGCGGGCCTGGAGGGCCTGATCGTGACATGGCTCGGCATTGTCGGCGTGAACGCGGTCCACGCCCTGCACGCGACCCGCCGCGCCCGGCGGACGAAGCCCTCCGGCTGGGATTCCTGACCGCGCCGAGGGGTGCGCTCGGCCTCCCGGCCCAGGGCGATGCGCTGGGGTTCCCGGCCCAGGTCGGTGCGCTGGGGTTCCCCCAGGGGCGGTCCGTGAGAGAGCCGAAGGGGCGCGGGCGTGTCGAAAGGGAGAACGCGCACAGGTTCCGAGGAACGAGGAACCGAGCGGGGGCACCTCCCACGCCCGCAGGGCGTAGGGGGAGGTCGACCGTCGACACGGCCAACAGGCGCCCCGGTGGGGGTCCCCCGGCGGAGCCAGGGGGAGAACGAACGCAAAAAGAAGAGGCGGGGACCGCCGCACCCCCGTTGCCGGGGGGCGGGACGACGGCGGTCCCCGCGGGGGACACGGGCCCGGGTCAGGGCCGGTCTCCGCGTCCGTGGTGTCGGTGGAGGTCCGGGAGCCGCTCCGGATTCCTTGGCGCCGACACCTCATACGGTGCCTGATGCGTGTTAAGCGGGTGCTGCCGGTACATGACGTGCTCGTACCGATTGGGCGAAGCCCCGTTTCGCGACGGCTACTTGCCCTCCGCCGCGAGGAAGGCGAGCAGGTCCTGGCGGCTGACGACGCCGGTCGGCTTGCCTTCGACGAGGACGATGGCCGCGTCGGCGGAGCCGAGTACGGACATCAGGTCGGCGACGGGCTCGCCGGAGCCGACCTGCGGCAGCGGCGGGGACATGTGCTTCTCGAGCGGGTCGCCGAGCGAGGCGCGCTGGGTGAACAGCGCGTCGAGGAGCTCGCGTTCGACGACGGAGCCGACGACCTCCGCGGCCATGACGTCGGGGTGGCCGGCGCCGGGCTTGACGATGGGCATCTGCGAGACGCCGTACTCGCGCAGGACCTCGATGGCCTGGCCGACGGTCTCCTCGGGGTGCATGTGCACCAGGTTCGGGATGCCGCCCTCCTTGCGGTTGAGGACGTCTCCGACGCTGGCGGAGGGGCCCGCGTCCTCCAGGAAGCCGTAGTCGGCCATCCACTCGTCGTTGAAGATCTTGGAGAGGTAGCCGCGGCCGCTGTCGGGCAGCAGGACGACGACCACGTCGTCGGGGCCGAGGCCCTCGGCGACCTTCAGGGCGGCGACGACCGCCATGCCGCAGGAGCCGCCGACGAGGAGGCCTTCCTCCTTGGCGAGGCGCCGGGTCATCTGGAAGGAGTCCTTGTCGGACACCGCGACGATCTCGTCGGTGACATTCTGGTCGTAGGCGGTGGGCCAGAAGTCCTCGCCGACGCCCTCGACGAGGTAGGGCCGCCCGGAGCCGCCGGAGTAGACCGAGCCCTCGGGGTCGGCGCCGACGATGCGGACCTTCCCGTCGCTGATCTCCTTCAGGTACCGGCCGGTGCCGGAGATGGTGCCACCGGTGCCGACGCCGGCGACGAAGTGGGTGATCTTCCCCTCCGTCTGTTCCCACAGCTCGGGACCGGTCGTCTCGTAGTGCGAGCGCGGGTTGTTCGGGTTGGAGTACTGGTCGGGCTTCCAGGCACCCGGGGTCTCACGGACCAGCCGGTCGGAGACGTTGTAGTACGAGTCCGGGTGCTCGGGGTCCACCGCGGTGGGGCAGACGACGACCTCGGCCCCGTACGCCCGCAGGACGTTGATCTTGTCGGTCGACACCTTGTCGGGGCAGACGAAGATGCACTTGTAGCCCTTCTGCTGGGCGACGATCGCGAGGCCGACTCCGGTGTTGCCGGAAGTGGGCTCGACGATCGTGCCGCCGGGCTTGAGCGCACCGCTCTGCTCGGCCGCCTCGATCATGCGCAGGGCGATGCGGTCCTTGACCGAACCGCCGGGGTTGAAGTACTCGACCTTGGCCAGGACGGTGGCCTGAATGCCCGCGGTCACACTGTTGAGCTTCACCAGCGGGGTGTTGCCGACGAGGCTGATCATCGAGTCGTGGTATTGCACCGTATTCTCCGGGGTCTCCGTAATGGTGCCGCCAGCGTATGCGTAGTCGGAGGCGGTTATGGGGCAGTTAGCTCTTAGTACGGCTTCGGGACGGCTACGAGGAGGTGACTGCCCCCATGTCGAGGGCGAGGGTGGCACGGCGGATCGCCGCGGGTGCGGCGTACGGGGGCGGGAGCATCGGCCTGCTGGGAGCGGCGGCGGCCGGGGTGCTGCTCGCGGAGGTGCAGTTGGCGAAGCGGTCGGTGGGCGGCGGTGTCGCGCCCCTGCCACCGGCCGCGGACGGACTGTACGGCCGGGCCTTCGAGGGGGCGGAGCCGTTGCGACTCGTCCTGCTGGGTGATTCTACGGCGGCCGGACAGGGGGTGCGGCGCGCGGGCCAGACACCGGGGGCGCTCCTCGCGTCCGGCCTGGCGGCGGTCGCGGAGCGCCCCGTGGAACTGCGGAACGTGGCCCTTCCGGGGGCCCGCTCGGACGATCTGGAGCGGCAGGTCTCGCTGCTCCTGGCGCATCCGGGGCCGGTCCCGGACGTCTGCGTGATCATGATCGGGGCCAACGACGTGACGCACCGGATGTCGGCGACGCAGTCGGTGCGGTATCTGGCGACGGCGGTGCGCCGGCTCCGTACGGCAGGTTCAGAGATCGTGGTGGGCACGTGTCCGGACCTGGGCACGATCGAGCCGGTCTACCAGCCGTTGCGGTGGCTGGCGCGGCGGGCGTCGCGGCAGCTGGCGGCGGCGCAGACGATCGTGGTGGTGGAGCAGGGCGGCCGGACGGTGTCGCTGGGTGATCTGCTGGGCCCCGAGTTCGAGGCGAATCCGCGCGAGATGTTCGGCGCGGACAATTACCACCCGTCGGCCGAGGGGTACGCGACGGCGGCGATGGCGGTGCTGCCGACGGTGTGCGCGGTGCTGGGCGTGTGGCCGGAGGAGGAGCGCCTGGAGGCGGACCGCAGGGAGGGCATGCTGCCGGTGGCGAAGGCGGCCGCGGAGGCGGCGAACGAGGCGGGCACGGAGGTCACGGGCGCCCGTGCCCCGTGGGCGCTGCTGAAGCACCGCAGGCGCCGCCGTCTGCCGTCCCCCGCCCCCAGCCCGGCCCCGCTGCCGGACGCCCACTCCTAGGCCGCCCTGTGCGGTTCCGCGCCGCCCTGGCGGGTCTGTGCACGGCCTGGCCGGGGGGTAGCGGGCCCGATTCCGGGAAGGGGGCCGGTGGGAGAGGGCACCGTCAGGGCTGAGCGAGCGCTTAGAAATGCGGTCCGCATCACATGCCCCGGCCGGTGACCTCGGCGATACGTACGGGTAACTTCCCTCTCAGTTCTGCCTTTCACCCGCCTTCCCCTGGAGCCGTGATGCCCGAAGCCGTGATCGTCTCTGCCGCCCGATCCCCCATCGGCCGGGCCTTCAAGGGCTCGCTGAAGGACCTGCGCCCGGACGACCTGACCGCGACGATCGTCCAGGCCGCGCTCGCCAAGGTCCCCGAGCTCGACCCGCGCGACATCGACGACCTCATGCTGGGCTGTGGTCTGCCCGGCGGCGAGCAGGGGCACAACCTCGGCCGGATCGTCGCCGTGCAGATGGGCATGGACCACCTGCCCGGCTGCACCGTCACCCGGTACTGCTCCTCCTCGCTGCAGACCTCCCGCATGGCCCTGCACGCGATCAAGGCCGGCGAGGGCGACGTCTTCGTCTCCGCGGGCGTCGAGATGGTCTCCCGCAGCGTCAAGGGGACGAGCGACGGGCTGCCGGACACGCACAACCCGCTGTTCGCCGAGGCCGAGGCCCGTACCGCGGCCCGCGCGGAGCAGACCGGCACGGACTGGCACGACCCGCGCGAGGACGGCCTGGTCCCGGACGCGTACATCGCGATGGGCCAGACCGCCGAGAACCTGGCCCGCCTCAAGGGCGTCACCCGCCAGGACATGGACGAGTTCGGCGTGCGGTCCCAGAACCTCGCCGAGGAGGCCATCAAGAACGGCTTCTGGGAGCGCGAGATCACCCCGGTGACGCTGCCCGACGGCACGGTCGTCAGCAAGGACGACGGCCCCCGCGCGGGCGTCTCGCTGGAGGGCGTGCAGGGCCTCAAGCCGGTCTTCCGCCCCGACGGCCTGGTCACCGCGGGCAACTGCTGCCCGCTCAACGACGGTGCCGCCGCGCTCGTGATCATGTCCGACACCAAGGCGCGTGAGCTCGGCCTGACCCCGCTGGCGCGGATCGTCTCGACCGGGGTCTCCGGCCTGTCCCCCGAGATCATGGGCCTCGGCCCGGTCGAGGCCTCCAAGCAGGCGCTGCGCCGCGCCGGGCTGACCATCGACGACATCGACCTCGTGGAGATCAACGAGGCGTTCGCCGCGCAGGTCATCCCGTCCTACCGGGACCTGAACATCCCGCTGGAGAAGCTGAACGTCAACGGCGGCGCCATCGCCGTCGGCCACCCCTTCGGCATGACCGGCGCCCGCATCACCGGCACCCTGATCAACAGCCTCCAGTTCCACGACAAGCAGTTCGGCCTGGAGACCATGTGCGTCGGCGGCGGCCAGGGCATGGCCATGGTCATCGAGCGGCTGAGCTGAGCTGTAGCGGAGGGTAGGGGCCGCCCGAGGCACGAGGGCGGCACCTGCCCGCAGCGGTAGCGAGGCCAAACGCGACCAGAAGAGGCGAGCGGCTGAGCTGAGCCGCAGCGGAGGTGCGGTCTTCAACCCCGCCGCATCCCAGCCGTGACCGAATCTCCCCCAGGATGTGACCTATCTCCCGGGGGAGATTCGTTTTCGCAGGTCAGGCCCACAATGGGGGTAAACCCAGGGTTGAAAGAGCTGTCCAATTCGTGACGTAATGCACTGACACCGGGCACGACCGCCCCGCAAGCTGATGTAGGAAGTCGGGGGACCGATTGAATCCGGGAGTAAGTCAGTGAGCGCAATGTCTGTCGCCCTGCTGCTGACCACGGCCGCCGCCACGGCCGTGGGCGCCGCTGCCCTGCACGCCGCCCATGGGCTCCGCAAGCAGATCGTCGCCCTGCGCAACGAGCTCGCCGCCGACCGCGCGGCCGCCGTCGCCGCGTCCGGCGCCACCGTGCCGCACGCCCGCGGGGTCTCCTCGACCGAGGACATACGCGCCGCGGTCGCCGAGGCCCTGGCCGAGGAGCGGGAGCGCGAGCTGGCCGAGGCGCGCGCGTTCTGGGCGGCCCAGGAGGCTCGTGACGCGGCCGACGCGCCCAGCTCGCTGCTGGGCGGGCTGCCCGGGCTGGCCGGCCCCGGTGAGGACGGCCCCTTCTTCGTCCCGCGCCAGGCGGACCTGGTGGGTCTGGAGTCGATGGACCCGGACGCCGAACTCGGTGACTACGCCGACGATCTCGACGCCCTCGCCGAGCTGCCCGACCTGCCCGGATCCGGCGAGTTCGCCGAGGACTCCCCCGAGCTGGCCGCGGCCCGCCGCCGCCACCCCTCCCACCCGGACTTCGTGCCGGTGCAGACGCCGGTCGTCACCGACCACGAGCGCACGGTGGCCCGCCTGGAGGAGCTCGCGGCGACCCGCACGGCCCTCACCGACGTGCGCCCCGGTCCGCTCGGCACGCTCGACGTGTACGTCTTCGCCGACGGCACCACGCTCTGTATGACGCCCGGGCACCGCGAGACCGCGGAGCGCCTCGCGGCGGCGCTGCGGAACGGTGACACGCCGGTCCTGCTGGGCGGCTCCGGTGTCTCCGGCGCGTACGCCCTGACGTTCTCCTGCGGCGGCGCCGACGGCGAGAACGTCTACATCCTCGCCGACCGGGTCATTGCTTCGCTGTAGGGCGAGTTTCGAAAGTCCCGTCCGCCCGGGCCGGTCCGCCCGTCGACGCCCCGGGGGCGGACGACGCCCCTTCACGCTCGCGCCCTGGCCTCCGCCCGCCGTACCGCCTCCACGGCCTCGTCCAGCTCCCGCCGGTGACCGGCGGAGCCGGCCGGGGCCGTTCGCAGAACTTCGGCCAGATCGTTCCCGGCGACCACCAGTTGGTCGGCGACCGTGAAGACCCCCGCGTCGGGCATCGTCCGCGGCGGCTCCCCGGGGGTTTCCAGCCGCTGGGCGCGCAGCGCCAACTCCCTGGCCAGCGCCAGGCCTTCGGCCGCGGCACCGCGCTGCAGCCGGCTCTGCGGGGCGGCCCTGAGCCGGTCGGCGAAGCGCTCCACCGCGGTGGTCAGTTCAGTCGTATCGAGCACCCGGCGACCTTATGTGGCGCGACGGCACTGTTGCCAATACGCGAACACTCAGGCACGGTGACGTGAAGGAGCACACGCGCAAAGCGTCCGGAGGCGCCGATGTCCCAAGTCTTCTCCGAAGAGACCCATCGAAATCTGCTCTCCCGTATCCCCCATTGCACCGGTCGTGAAGTGGCCGACTGGCTTCGCACCGTCGAGGAAGGCCCCTCCCTCCTCCGCTTCGAGGAGAAGGTGAGCTGGCTCCGGGGCGAACACGACCTCGCGTACGGGCACGCCAAAGCGATCATCCATGAGTACGACCTGAGGCGAGCCGCGCGGAAGCTGCTCTGACGACGGACGTCACCCAACGGGGAAGGCCCCGCCCGGCGGAAGCCGGACGGGGCCTTCGTGCACGCGTGGTGCCTGGCGATCGGTCTGCCTGGCGTCAGTCGTCGCCCTGCAGGATCGAGATCAGCCGCAGGAACTCCAGGTAGATCCAGACGAGCGTCATGGTGAGGCCGAAGGCCGCCAGCCAGGATTCCTCGCGGGGAGCGCCGTAGGTGATGCCGTCCTCGACCTGCTTGAAGTCCAGGGCGAGGAAGCAGGCACCGAGGATGATGCCGATGATGCCGAACATGATGCCGAGGCCGCCGCTGCGGAAGCCGAGGCCGTCACCGCCGCCGAAGATCGCGAACAGCGCGTTCACGGCCATCAGCAGCACGAAGCCGATCGCGGCCGCCATCACGAAGCCGTAGAAGCGGCGGGTGACGCGGATCCAGCGCATCTTGTACGCGATGAGCACACCGGCGAAGACCGCCATGGTGCCGAGCACGGCCTGCGGGACGGCACCCGCGGCGACGTACGTCGACACGGCGCTGGAGATCACGCCGAGGAAGACGCCCTCGAAGGCCGCGTACCCCAGGATCAGGGCCGGCGAGGCCTTGCTCTTGAAGGCCTGGATCATCGCGAGGACGAAGGCGACCAGGGCCGCGCCGACGGCGATGCCGTACGACTTGTTGATGTTCGCCGGGTCGACCGGCAGCAGGAACCAGGCCAGCGTGGCGGTGACGAAGACCGTGCCGAGCGTGATCGCGGTGCGCGACACGACGTCGTCGATGGTCATCGCGCCGGCGCGGGCCGGCGCCTGCGGCGGGGCGCCCACCTGGGCGTCCTGCGCGGCGTACGGGTTGGTGGCGTACGGGTTCTGCTGCGCGTACGGGTTCTGCGCGTACGGGTTCGTTCCAGCGGCGGGGCCCCCGGCCTGCTGCTGCGCGTTGAAGCCCGCGTAGCCGTTGTCGCGGCTGAACCCCCGTCGCGAGAAGACCGGGTTGCTGCTCCTCATCTCACTCCTCCATGGCCGCCGTGCGCGGCCTTGAGGACAAGAGTAATGGGGGAGCAAAAGAAACACCCTAGTGCTCGGGGAGGATCTTTCCGCGGCCGTGCCGGCCGACGCGTGGGACCGCTCCCGGCGGAGCGGTCGGTGAGTGCCCGGAGCCGGACTCGAACCGGCACGGCCCGAAGGCCAGCGAGGTTTAAGCTCGCCGTGTCTGCATTCCACCATCCGGGCCTGTCGCGCGGCTCCGCGTTGGCACATGAGCCTATCCGGGCGCGTCCCCCGAACAGCGGAACGGTGTCGCGATGTTGTCTTATTTTATTGACGTCTGAGGGTGCGTCAGTGCAGGTAAGGGGCGGTGCGGGGCAGTCGCGCAAGGGTCGCGGCCGCAAAGACCTTCGCGAGGGAATGACGAAAACTCGTCGTGTCGCGGGCGCGCGCGAACGCCCCTCGCGCCCCCTCTTCCGCGCCGTTCCGCTCCCGGCCCGGCCCTCAGGGATGCCGTCATACCTCAGGAGGAGGGGCAGGCCCCCCGGTCCGACTCCAGGCTGCCCCCGGAACGGGCATGCGGACGGACGCCCGGGACCCCGGGCGGCGCCCACGATGGTGAGGTCCTCGCAACGACGCCCCCGAACGGCTGACAGGAGCCCCCTCGTGACCACCACTCCCACCGCTTACCGCGCCACCGCGGTGGCCGCCCGCGCCACGGATCTCTCCAAGGTCTACGGACACGGCGAGACCCAGGTGGTCGCCCTCGACCGCGTCACCGTGGACTTCCACCAGGGTGAGTTCACCGCGATCATGGGCCCGTCCGGTTCCGGGAAGTCGACCCTGATGCACTGCGTCGCCGGCCTCGACAGCTTCAGCGGTGGCTCCGTGCGCATCGGGGACACCGAGCTCGGCACCCTGAAGGACAAGCAGCTCACCCAGCTGCGCCGCGACAAGATCGGCTTCATCTTCCAGGCGTTCAACCTGCTCCCGACGCTGACCGCGCAGGAGAACATCACCCTCCCGATGGACATAGCGGGCCGCCGCCCCGACAAGGAGTGGGTGCGCAAGGTCATCGACATGGTGGGCCTGTCCGGCCGTCTCGGGCACCGCCCGAACCAGCTCTCCGGCGGCCAGCAGCAGCGCGTCGCCGTGGCCCGCGCCCTCGCCTCCCGCCCCGAGATCATCTTCGGCGACGAGCCCACCGGAAACCTGGACTCCCGCTCGGGCGCCGAGGTGCTCGGCTTCCTGCGCAATTCCGTACGCGAACTCGGACAGACCGTCGTGATGGTGACCCACGACCCGGTCGCCGCGTCCTACGCGGACCGTGTGATCTTCCTCGCGGACGGGCGGATCGTCGACGAGATGCTGCGCCCGACGGCGGACGGCGTGCTCGACCGGATGAAGGAGTTCGACGCCAAGGGCCGTACGAGCTGACCCGCGCCCCGGCCCTCCGACCTCCTTCCGGACCCCACCACCAGGACTGACACCTCACCATGTTCAAAACCGCCTTGCGCAATGTGCTCGCGCACAAGGCCAGGCTGCTGATGACCGTGCTCGCCGTGATGCTCGGCGTGGCGTTCGTCTCCGGCACCCTGGTCTTCTCCGACACCCTCTCCCAGGCCTTCCGCAAGCAGTCCGCCAAGGGATACGACGACATCGCCGTCGGCATCACCTCGTACGGCGTCCCGGGCGGCGACGGCAAGCAGGCCCCGGGCGTCCCGGCCGCGACCGTCGACAAGATCGGCAGGCTGGACGGCGTCGCCGACGCGGCCGGTCGCGTGGGCGGCTTCGCCGGGGTCGCCGACCCCAGCGGCAAGCTGATCGGCGACGGCTGGAGCAACAAGGGCACCAACTACTCCCCCGGCAAGGACGGCAAGGACGAGCGCTACTCGTTCGTCGACGGCGTCGGCCCGGCGAAGGCCGGGGACATCGCCCTCGACAAGGACACGGCCGCCGAGGGCAAGTACCGGGTCGGTGACACCGTGCGCGTCGCCACCAACGGCCCGGTGAAGGAGTACAGGCTCTCCGGCGTCTTCACCACCGACGACGGAGCCGTGAGCGCGGGCGGCAGCCTCGTCCTCTTCGACACCTCCGTCGCCCAGAAGCTCTACCTCCAGCCGGGCTTCTTCCAGGACGTCACGGTCACCGCGGTGCCCGGCGCCTCGGCCGACACGATCCTCGGCCAGGTCCGGCCGCTGCTCGCCGACGACGTCGAGGCCAAGACCGGCGCGGCACTGGCCGCTGAGGAGGCCGAGATGATCGACAGCGGTCTGAGCGGCCTGAAGCAGATGCTGCTCGCGTTCGCCGCGATCGCGCTCTTCGTCGGTGTCTTCCTGATCTCCAACACCTTCACCATGCTGGTCGCGCAGCGCACCAAGGAACTCGCCCTGATGCGTGCCGTGGGTGCCTCGCGCCGGCAGATCACCCGCTCCGTGCTGGTCGAGGCACTGGTGGTCGGCGCCGTGGCCTCGGCGGTCGGCCTGGCCCTCGGTCTCGGGCTGGCGGTGGGCCTGCGTTCCGGCATGAACGCCTTCGACCTGAAGGTCCCGGACGGCCCCCTGATCGTCTCGCCGACCGCGATCGTCTCCGCGATCGCCGTGGGCGTCCTGGTCACCGTCATCGCCGCCTACCTGCCCGGCCGCCGCGCCGCCAAGATCCCGCCGGTCGCCGCGATGGGCAGCGTCCACGCCGTGGCGACGACGAAGTCCCTGGTGGTGCGCAACACCATCGGCGCTGTCGTCACCCTGATCGGCGCGGCCGGCATCCTGGCCGGCGCCGCCATGGGCAAGGACGGCAAGTGGGTCATCGCCGGCGGCGCGTTCCTCGCGCTGATCGGTCTGATCATCCTGATCCCGCTGCTGTCGCGCCCGGTCATCGCGCTCGTGCGCCCGCTGCTGGTCAAGGTGTTCGGGGTGGCAGGCAAGCTGTCGGCGCAGAACGCGGTGCGCAACCCGCGCCGCACCGGTGCCACGGCCTCCGCGCTCGCCATCGGCCTCACCCTGGTCACCGGCCTGTCGGTGCTCGGCATCTCGATGGGCCAGGCGATCGAGAAGTCCACCACGGACAACGTCAGGGCCGACTACATGGTCCAGATGGCCGCCGAGGGCATGAACCTCGACAAGTCGGCGCTGGCCGCCGTGGCCAAGGCCAAGGGGGTCGAGGCGGTCTCGCCGCAGCAGGACTCGTACTTCGAACTGGGCGGTGTGGACCGCTCGGTGTCCGGTGTGACCCCGGGTGCCGTCGAGAAGGTCATGAACATCAAGGTCGTCGACGGCTCCCTGGCCTCGCTCGCCCAGGGCCGGATCGCCGTGGAGCGGGAGACGGCCAAGGGCAAGGGCTGGAAGACCGGCGACACCCTCCCGGTGAAGTACGCGGACGGCAAGACGGGCAAGCTGACCATTGGCGCCACGTACGAGAAGAACGACCTCCTCTCGACCGTCACGGCCCCGCTGTCGGTGCTCGAACCGCACGACACCCACGCGTACATGCCGCAGATCTTCGTGAAGATGACCGGCGGTGAGACCCCGGCCAACGAGCAGGCCCTGGTCGACGCCCTCGGTCAGAACCCGGCCATCAAGGTCATGGACAAGCAGGACATCAAGGATATGTACGGCGGCATGATCAACATGACGCTGAACATCATGTACGGCCTGCTGGCGATGGCACTGATCATCGCGGTGCTGGGTGTCGTCAACACCCTCGCGATGTCGGTCTTCGAGCGCCAGCAGGAGATCGGGATGCTGCGGGCGATCGGTCTGGACCGCCGCCGGGTCAAGCGCATGATCCGCCTGGAGGCCGTGGTGATCTCGGTCTTCGGCGCCCTCGTCGGCGTGGCCATGGGCATGTTCCTCGGCTGGGCCATCGGCCAGACCGTCAAGGGCTCCATTCCGAACTACGCGCTGGTGATCCCGTGGGACCGGATCGGGATCTTCCTGGTGCTGGCCGGTCTGGTGGGCGTGCTCGCGGCGATGTGGCCGGCGCGCAGCGCGGCGAAGCTGAACATGCTCAGCGCGATCAAGGCCGAGTAGGCCCCCACGGCGGAAGGGCCGGGCTCCCCGTTCGGGAGCCCGGCCCTTCCGTGTGCGAGCGGACCGGCCTCGCGGCAGCCGCTCAGCCGCCGCTCGCCTCGCTCCAGACCCGCGGGCGCAGCGGCATGCCCGAGCGGCCGGACTCCGGCGTCCGCACCGCGAGGATCTGGTTGACGCCGATCCTGTTGCGCTCGAACGACACCGCCGACGCGGCCATGTAGAGGCGCCAGACGCGCGCCCGGCCGGGCGAGGTGAGCCGCTTGGCCCGCCCCCAGTCGCCCTCCAGGTTCGCCACCCAGCGCCGCAGCGTGAGGGCGTAGTGCTCGCGGATGGCCTCGATGTCACGGACCTCGAAGCCGGCCTCCTCCAGGGTGGCGGTGGTACGGCCGACCGGCGCGAGTTCCCCGTCCGGGAAGACGTAGGCGTCGATGAACTCGTCCACCCGGTAGGCGCCCTCGTCCGGCTCCGGCCGCCGGGAGATCTGGTGGTTGAGGAGGCGCCCGCCCGGTTTCAGCAGCGCGAACAGGTCGTCGGCGTACTCTCGGTAGCGGACCCGGCCGACGTGCTCGGCCATGCCGATGGAGGAAATGGCGTCGTACGGGCCGTCCCTGACATCCCGGTAGTCCTGCACCCGGATCTCGATCCGGTCGGTGAGGCCCTCGTCCGCGATGCGCTTGCGGGCGAAGGAGGCCTGTTCGGCGGAGAGGGTGACGCCGACGACCCGGGCGCCGTACTCCCGGGCGGCGTGGATCGCCATGGAGCCCCAGCCGCAGCCGACGTCGAGCAGCCGGTCCCCCTCCTTCAGGCCCAACTTGCGGCAGATCAGGTCCAGCTTGTCGGTCTGCGCCTGTTCGAGGGTGGAGTCCTCGGACCAGTAGGCGCACGAGTACACCATGGACGGGCCGAGGACCAGACGGTAGAAGTCGTTGCCGACGTCGTAGTGGTGACTGATCGCCTGCCTGTCGCGGTTCTTGGTGTGCAGCGGCCCGCGCCGGCGCCTGACCTCCTCGGCGGGCGGCGGGGGCGGCGGCCAGGCGCCGGCGAGCTGGATCAGCGTCCGCGCCGCGGCGCGCAGTCTCGGATCGCGCAGGGCGCCCGGGCTCTCGTCCCGGTCCGGTTCCCGCTCCCAGACGAGTGTGGAGAGCCGGTCGAGGGCCTCGTAGAGATCACCCTCCACATCGATCTCGCCGGCCACCCAGGCCCGGGCGAGACCGAGCTCTCCCGGCTTCCACAACAGCCGCCGCAGGGCCCGCCGGTGCCGTACGACGAGGACGGGCGCGCCCGGGGGTCCTGCCTCGGTGCCGTCCCAGGCCCGGATCCGGACCGGGAGCGGCACGCCCAGCAGGTCCTCGGCGAGAGCGGTCAGCCGCGAGGCGGCGTCGGCCATGGTGCACACCTCCGTGATTGGGGTCTCCCCTGATCGCGGAGCCCGAGGCGGATCCCGGAGCTCCACACCACGTAAACACCCATGGCTACCGAATGCAGTCCCGAAACAACGCAATGCGACGGCAAAATGCGTGCTGCGTCCATGCAAGGCCCGGGACGGCGGCCGTGGCCCGGCCCGGGAAACGCGAAAGGGGCCGCCCGCACCACGGATGGCGGGCGGCCCCTTTCGAGGCTGCGACTGGGTCAGGAGGCCTTGGCCTTCTCCGGAGTCGACGCGGCCGGAGCCGGGGCCGGCTTGGCGGCCTCGTAGAACTCCTCGCGCGGCGACTCGATGGCGCCGAGCGAGACGACCTCACGCTTGAGGAACATCGCGAGCGTCCAGTCCGCGAAGACACGGATCTTGCGGTTCCAGGTCGGCATCGCCATGCCGTGGTAGCCACGGTGCATGTACCAGGCGAGACGGCCCTTGAGCTTGATCTTCATCTTGCCCATGACGATCATCGCGACGCCCTTGTGCAGGCCGAGACCGGCGACCGCACCCTTGTTGGCGTGGCTGTACTCCTTCTGCGGGAAGCCCCGCATACCGGAGATCACGTTGTCACCCAGAATCCTGGCCTGGCGCAGCGCGTGCTGGGCGTTCGGCGGGCACCAGGCGTTCTCGTTGCCGGCCTTGCGGCCGACGAGGTCCGGAACCTGGGCGTTGTCGCCGGCGGCCCAGATGTAGTCGGTGCCCTGCACCTGCAGCGTGGGGGCGCAGTCCACGTGACCACGCGGGCCCAGCGGGAGGCCGAAGCGGGCGAGCGCCGGGTTCGGCTTGACGCCGGCGGTCCACACGATGGTGTTGGAGTCGACCTCCAGACCGTTCTTCAGCACCACGTGGCCGTCGACGCAGGAGTCCATGGACGTCGAGAGGTAGACCTCGACCCCACGGCCCTCCAGGTGCTCCTTGCCGTACTTGCCGAGCTTGGGCCCGACCTCGGGAAGGATCTTGTCCGCGGCGTCGACCAGGATGAAGCGCATGTCCTCGCGCTTCACGTTCTTGTAGTACTTCGCGGCGTCACGAGCCAGGTCCTCGACCTCACCGATGGTCTCCGCGCCGGCGAAACCGCCGCCCACGAAGACGAAGGTCAGCGCCTTGCGGCGGACCTCCTCGTCGGTGGTCGAGTCGGCCTTGTCGAGCTGCTCGAGGACGTGGTTGCGCAGGCCGATGGCCTCCTCGATGCCCTTCATACCGATGCCCTGCTCGGCGAGGCCGGGGATCGGGAAGGTGCGGGAGACCGCGCCCAGCGCGATGACCAGGTAGTCGAAGGGCAGCTCGTACGCCTCGCCGACGAGCGGCGCGATCGTGGCGACCTTGCGGTCCTGGTCGATGGTGGTGACCCGGCCGGTGAGTACCTCGGCCTTGGGCAGCACGCGTCGCAGCGGGACGACGACGTGCCGGGGCGAGATGCTGCCGGCGGCGGCTTCGGGGAGGAAGGGCTGGTAGGTCATGTACGACCGGGGGTCGACGACCGTGACGGTCGCCTCTCCGTAGCGCATCTTCTTGAGAATGCGCCGAGCTGCGTACAGGCCTACGTACCCACCGCCTACTACGAGGATCCTGGGACGCTCCGTGGTGCTCATGCCATCGAGTATCCACCCGCCTCAGGGGGGCTGCTCGTGCGCCCCTTCACAAGGTCCGGGGAGACCTCTGCTACACTCCGCCGCCCACGTGACCGAGGTCATGGCACGGCAGGGGAACCACGGTGTACGGGAACGCGTTGTTCACCCCCCGTGAACTGGGCGAGCGAGGACTTTGTAACGGTGGACCACCACGCCCGTTCACGCCGCGGAAACAAGGCTGGGGGCGTGTTCCGCTGATGAATCAGGGCCCCGACCGCCGCCCGGAGGGCCCAAAACCCTCTCCGAGACGCCCGCTGGGGCCCTTTTCTTGTGAAGAACTTCACGAACTTTTTCGTCAGGCCACCGACCAGGCGATTCCATCGAGGATGTCGTGCTCGCTGACGACCACCTCACGGGCCCCGATCCGCTCCATGATCTCCAGCAGGACCAGCGCCCCGGAGACGATGACGTCGACCCGCCCGGGGTGCATCACCGGGATCGCGGACCGCTCGTCGTGCGTCGCCGAGCGCAGCCGCCGGGTGACCTCGGCGACCTGCTCGTAGGAGATGTGGGAGCGGTGGATGGCGGCCGACTCGTACCGCTCCAGCCCGAGCGCGATCGCGGCGACCGTGGTGACGGATCCGGCCAGGCCGACCAGTGTGCCGGCCTCACGCAGCGGCACGGTCTCCTCGGCCAGGTCCAGCGCCGCCCCGATGTCGGCGCGGATGGCCGCGATCTCCTCGTCGGTCGGCGGGTCGTGCCGCACATGACGTTCGGTCAGCCGTACGCAGCCGATGTCGACGGACCGGGCCGCCCGGACGTGCGCCTCACCGACCACGAACTCGGTGGAGCCGCCGCCGATGTCCACCACCAGGTACTCGCCCGCCCGTCGCGCACGACCCTTCGGAAGAAGGCGCTCCGCGCCCTTCTCCTCTTCACCGTCGAGTTCCTTGGTGGCCCCGGTGAAGGAGAACTCGGCCTCCTGGTCACCGGTGATGACTTCGGGTTCGACGCCCAGGATGTCGAGCACCCCCCGCACGAAGTCGTCGCGGTTCTCGGCGTCCCGGGAGGCGGAGGTGGCAACGAAGCGCACCCGCTCCGCGCCGTGCTCCTTGATCACCTCGGCGTACTCGCGGCAGGCCGCGAAGGTCCGCTCCAGCGCCTCGGGGGCGAGCCGGCCGGTGCGGTCGACCCCCTGGCCGAGCCGGACGATCGTCATCCGGCGGTCCAGCTCGACGAGTTCACCCGTGTCGGGGTGGACGTCCGCGACGAGGAGGCGAATGGAGTTCGTGCCGCAGTCGATCGCGGCGACCCGGGTCATTCGGCGGACTCCTTCTCGTCCGAGCAGGGCGTGACGCAGGGGCCCTTCGCCCACCACTCCGGCAGCATGGCGATCGCCTCGTCGCCCAGCGGGTTGACGCCGGGGCCGGCCGCGAGCGAGTGGCCCACCAGGACGTGCAGGCACTTGACCCGGTCCGGCATGCCGCCGGCGCTCGGGAACCCCTCCAGGACCTCGATGGCGTCGCGGCGCGCGATGTAGTCCTCGTGCGCGGCCCGGTAGGCGGCGGCCAGCTCCGGGTCGCTCTGGAGCCGCTCGGTCATCTCCTTCATGACGCCGTTCGCCTCCAGCGTGCCGATCGCGGAGGCCGCGCGCGGGCAGGTGAGGTAGTACGTCGTCGGGAACGGCGTGCCGTCCGGGAGCCGGGGCGCGGTCTCGACCACGTCCGGGTTGCCGCACGGGCAGCGGTGCGCGATGGCGCGCAGGCCACGGGGCGGTCGGCCGAGCTGTTCCTTGAACGCCGCGACGTCCGCCTCGGTCGGCTCGGTGCGTTCGGTCTGCGGAGGGGGCGTTTCCATGCCTGCCTTGCGTCTACTCGTCGGTGCGGTCGGCGCTGTCCACGCCGTCCCAGAGGTTGGAGTACCAGGGGCGGTCGGCCGCGCCCTGGTCGGTGCGGCGCTCGCGCACCGCGTCGGGGTCGATCACCGTGTACCCGGTCTCGCCCGGCATCACGTAGTGCAGGTGCTCGCGGGCGAGGCGCCGGATGTAGGCGTCGTCCTGGAGCCGGGCCTTCTCGTCGCGCAGCTGTTCGACGCGTCGGCTCGCCTCGTCGGCCAGCCGCTCCTGCTCGGCGATCTCGCTCTGCTGCGAGACGTACTGCCGCATCGGGTAGGCGAGGGCCACCACGAGCGAGCAGACCACCAGCGCGAGGAAGGCGGCGCGCCCGGTGAGCCGCGAGCGACGGGCCTGCCGCCGGCTCTGGGAGCGGTAGACGCGGGCGGCGGTCTGCTCGCCGAGCAGCCGCAGCCTGGTCGCGGTGGAGAACCGGTCCCGGGCCATCGCCTCCGCCTCCCCTTCTCTGCACGTGCGTACGTCCCCGCACACGGTACGGGACCGAGTGCGGGGACGTACGTAAGGAGCGGGTGCCAGCCGCGGGAGAGGAGCCGGGTCAGCCCTCGAACCGACTGTGCCTACTGGTCCGCGAAGCGGCTGTGCCTACTGGTCCGCGAAGCGGCTGTGCCTACTGGTCCGCGAAGCGGAACCGCGGGAAGGCGCTGCGGCCGGCGTACACCGCGGCGTCGTCGAGGATCTCCTCGATGCGCAGCAGCTGGTTGTACTTGGCGACGCGCTCGGAGCGGGCCGGGGCGCCGGTCTTGATCTGGCCGCAGTTGGTGGCGACGGCCAGGTCGGCGATGGTGACGTCCTCGGTCTCGCCGGAGCGGTGGGACATCATGCACTTGAAGCCGTTGCGCTGGGCCAGCTCGACGGCGTCCAGGGTCTCGGTCAGCGAGCCGATCTGGTTGACCTTGACGAGCAGTGCGTTGGCGGCGCCCTCCTCGATGCCGCGGGCGAGGCGCTCCGGGTTGGTGACGAACAGGTCGTCACCGACGAGCTGCACCTTGGAGCCCAGCTTCTCGGTGATGGTCTTCCAGCCGTCCCAGTCGTCCTCGAACAGCGGGTCCTCGATGGAGACCAGCGGGTAGGCGTCGACGAGCTCCGCGTAGTACTCGGTCATCTCGGCGGCCGAGCGGGACTTGCCCTCGAACTCGTACGAGCCGTCCTTGTAGAACTCGGAGGCGGCGACGTCGAGGGCGAGCGCGATGTCCTTGCCGGGCGTGTAGCCGGCCAGCTTGATGGCCTCGAGGATGAGGTCGAGGGCGTCGCGGTTGGAGTCCAGGTTCGGGGCGAAGCCGCCCTCGTCGCCCAGGCCGGTGGAGAGGCCCTTGTCCTTCAGGACCTTCTTCAGGGTGTGGTAGACCTCGGCGCCCCAGCGCAGGGCCTCGGAGAAGGACTCCGCCCCGATCGGGGCGATCATGAACTCCTGGATGTCCACGTTGGAGTCGGCGTGCGAGCCGCCGTTCAGGATGTTCATCATCGGCACCGGCAGCAGGTGCGCGTTCGGGCCGCCCAGGTAGCGGAAGAGCGGCAGGTCGGACGCCTCGGAGGCGGCGTGCGCGACGGCGAGGGAGACGCCGAGGATGGCGTTGGCGCCGAGCGAGGACTTGTCCGGGGTGGCGTCCAGGTCGAACATCGCCTGGTCGATCAGCCGCTGCTCGGTGGCGTCGTAGCCGACGAGCTCCGGGCCGATCTGCTCGATGACGGCGAGGACGGCCTTCTCGACACCCTTGCCGAGGTAGCGGTCCTTGTCACCGTCGCGGAGCTCGAGGGCCTCGAACGCACCGGTGGATGCACCGGAGGGGACGGCAGCACGGCCGGTGCTGCCGTCGTCGAGGCCGACCTCGACCTCGACCGTGGGGTTGCCTCGGGAGTCCAGGATTTCCCGGGCTACGACGACGTCGATGGACGGCACGAGCATCTCCTTCTGGGATGTGACGCGTGGAGTGCGAGGTCTCTTTGGCCTTGCGGCAAGAGCCTAACCGGCTCGGGGTCCCTGACCAGCCGACGCCCGCCTCCTGGGACGAAAAAGGGCTCACGAGTCTGCATTACGCACAAAACGCCACGAAACTTACTGGTCGGTAGCACTTTTGCGCGAGGAAACCCCGACCCGGAGCGCACGGGGGAAGGGCACTCCGGGCCGGGGTGGTGTGCGGGGGTCAGCCCAGGTGGAGCTGCTGGCCCGGGTAGATCAGGTCGGCGTCCTCGACGATGTCCTTGTTCAGCTCGAAGAGCTTCTTCCAGCCGCCCTTGACGTTCTTCTCCTCGGCGATGGTGGAGAGGGTGTCGCCGGCCTTCACCTTGTACTCGCCGTCACCCTTCTCGACCTTCTTGCCGGTCGGGGTGGTGACGGTCTTGGACTCGGCCTTCGGCGCGGTGCGCTGCTGGCTGCGCGTGGTCGGCTGCTCGGCCTTGCGCTCCTGCGGCTTCGGCTGGGCCTGCTGGGCGGCGGCGCCGTCGTACGAGGCGTTCGACAGGCCCACGCCGCAGCTCGGCCAGGCACCCTTGCCCTGGCCGGCCAGGACCTTCTCGGCTATCTCGATCTGCTGCGACTTGGACGCCTTGTCGGCGGTGGGGGCGTAGGCCGTGCCGCCGTACGCGGCCCAGGTGGAGGCGGAGAACTGCAGGCCGCCGTAGTAACCGTTGCCGGTGTTGATCGACCAGTCGCCGCCGGACTCGCACTGGGCGACCTTGTCCCACTCGGCGGCCGTGGCGGCCGAGGCGGACGTGGCGCCGATCAGGGGGGCGGCGACGGCGGCACCGGTGATGCCGGCGAACGCGGCGAACCGGGCGGCCTTGGACGGGCGACGGTGCTTGGCCTTGCCGGAGAACAGCATGGGACATCTCCTCACCGACGCCTACGAGGTGAGCTGTCGGGTTCGGGCGGTGACTGCCCGGCCGCGCGACTGGCGCGCGGCTTCACCCCAAGCCGGCTCCGGGCCATCTCTCAATGGCCGGGCCCGGCACAAACCTTGGGTCCCCCGCTCCTGCCTTCGGCGCATGACGCGACGACTGTTCCCGACGGCCGGCGGCAGGATTCGGCGTACCGGTCGTAGGGGCCCGCGGTGGCGAGCGGTCCTGACCGTAAGCGCACACCTGCCCGAAGTTCAAAGACGGACATCAGGGATGAACCGCCCTTACTTACCGACTCCGAGCAGGTGTTTGCGCAGGTGAGAAGTGAAGCGACAGGAGTTTGCGGTCGTGACGCACCAGTTGGGACAAAGAGACTCTTGTCTCACTTGCACAGAACCGGACATACGGCCGCGAACTCACTCCTGCGCGGCAGGCTCCCCGGCAGGCTGACCGGCCGTCAGATCCAGGCTCTGACCGGGGCGAATGAGGTCCGGGTCGGTCCCCACGGTCTCCTTGTTGCCCTGGTAGAGCGCAGCCCATCCCCCGGGCAGCTCGTGCGCGACCGCGATGGCGGAAAGACTGTCGCCGGGGCGGACGGTGTACTCGCCGGACTCGACGCTCTCCGGAGCGCGGGCCGACCCGTCACCACGAGAGGGGTGTTCGCCCGCTTCACGCCCGTTGTCCGGATTGCCGGTCTCCGTGGCGCCGGCGCCGGGAACGGCCGGCTCGGTCGGGGTCGCCGAGGTGCCGGGGGCCGCCGGGGTGCCCTCCGGGGCCTCCGCCGGGTCGGGCTCGCCGCGGTGCTTGCCGGTGCCGGGCGTACCGTCGGCGGCGCCGCCGGCCGGAGCGGCGGGCGGCTCGGTGGACGGCGCCGGGTCGGGCGTCGCGATCGGGTCCAGCGGGTCCGCCGGGGTCGTCTCGGCGGGCTTGTCCTCCCCGGCCGGGTCGGTGGGCTTCGCCGGATCCGGCTTGGCGGGGGCCTCCTCGGTGGGCGTGGCGCCCGGCGCGGGGGTGTCCTCGCTCACGAGTCCCGCGATGGGGGCGCAGGTCTCCCAGGCGGCCGACCCCTGCGCCGCGTGCACCTTCTCCGCGACGGCGATCTGCTGGGCCCGGCTCGCGAGGTCGGCCCGCGGGGCGTAGGCGAGGCCGCCGTACGTCTCCCAGGTCTCCTGCGACATCTGCAGGCCGCCGTAGTAGCCGTTGTCGAGGTCCGCACTCCACATGCCGCCGGACTCGCACTCGGCGACCCGGTCCCAGGTGGTGGCGTCCACGGCCGACGCGGAACCCGCGCCGAGCAGTGGAATGGCGATGGCGGATCCGGTCACCCCTGCCGCGACGATGATGGCGGGGGCTTGACGGGGTCGTCGGTGCCGGCCGTTCCCGGAGCGCATGCGGTGAGCCTTTCGCGTGACTGCTGAGGTGACGGTGAAAGTAGCGGCTCTCGAACGTCAGTCACAAGTCGATGCACTGGAGATTACGCGAAGATCACAGATATGACGGAGCGTCAGTTGACATCACTCCCCAAAGGGGGCGAACTCGACCGGGAGCGTGCGCAGTCCACGCATAATGAGCCCACCACGCCACCGCAAATCGGCCGGATCGCCCGCAAGTCGCAGATCGGGCAGACGGGTCAGCAGGGTAGCCAGGGCGGTCTGCCCCTCCAGCCGGGCGAGCGGCGCGCCGAGGCAATAGTGGATGCCGTGCCCGTACCCGAGGTGCTGGTTGTCCCGCCGCGCCAGATCGAGGGTGTCCGGACGGTCGAACCGCGCCGGGTCACGGTCGGCCGCGGCGAGCACGACGAGCACCGGGTCGCCGGCCGCGATCCGCTCGCCGCCGATGGTGAGCGGCTCGGTCGCGAAGCGCCAGGTCGCGAGCTCCACCGGCCCGTCGTAGCGCAGGAGTTCCTCGATTCCGGTCTCCAGCAACTCCCGCTCCCCCGCCGCGATCGACGCCTGCAGCCGCGCCCGCTGGTCCGGGTTGCGCAGCAGCGCGTACACCCCGTTCCCGATCAGATTGACGGTGGTCTCGAAGCCGGCGAAGAGCAGGATGAACGCCATGGCCGCGGCCTCGTTCTCGGTGAGGTGCTCACCGTGGTCGCTCGCCCGGATCAGCCCGGAGATCAGATCGTCCCCCGGCTCCTCGCGCTTGCGGTGGATGAGCTCCGCGAGGTAGCCGCGCATCTTCTTCACCGACCGGGCGACGCCGCCGCGCGGTCCGCCGCCGTGCCGGATCATCATCCCGGCCCAGTCGCGGAAGTCGTCCTGGTCCTCGCGCGGGACGCCGAGCATGTCGCAAATGGCATAGATCGGGAGCGGAAACGCGAACTCGTGGATGAGATCGGCGCTGCCTTTTGTAGCGAAGTTGTCGATGAGCCGGTCCGTCAGCTCCTGAACACGGGGCGCGAACTCCGCCACGCGCCGCGGGGTGAACGCCTTCGAGACGAGCCTGCGCAGCCGGGTGTGGTCCGGCGGGTCGATGTTCAGCAGATGCGTCATCAGCTCGGCCTTGCGCTCGCCGGGGATGCCGGTCTTGCCCTTGGCGTGCGCGGGCTCGTCGTGGTGCGCGGGGTTCTTGCTGAGCCGCTGGTCGGCGAGGGCCTGGCGGGCGTCGGCGTACCGGGTCACGAGCCACGCCTCGACTCCGCTCGGCAGCTTGGTGCGGTGCACGGGGGCGTGCTCGCGCAGCCAGGCGTAGGCGGGGTACGGGTCGGTGGCGAACTCCCAGGTGAAGAGTTCGGGCGCGACGTTCGGAGCGGGCTGGTCGTTCACTCCTCGACGTTAACGCCGGGTCCGCCGGCCCCGTGCCCCTCGGCGGCCCGGATCGCGTCCCGGTAGGCGCGGCCGGCCGCGCGCAGCGCGGCCTCCGGGTCGACGCCCTCGGCCTCCGCGCGGACCGCGAGGGCCAGCAGTTCGTAGCCGACGCCGGCGCCGGACGGCAGCGGCACCTCCAGGCCCGCGGTGCGGACCCGGCCGGCGAGCTTCGCGGCGAGGGCGAGGCCCGGCTGGCCCAGGGGAACGCCGTCCGTCACGGAGGCGCGCTGCTTCTCGATGGCCTTCGTGCGGAGCCAGTGCTCCTTGACCTCCTCCGGCGTCTCGGCGCGTTCCTCACCGAAGACGTGCGGGTGCCGGTGGATCAGCTTCTCGACGATCGTGCCCGCGACGTCGTCGACGGAGAACGGCTCGTCCTCGTGCTCCTGGGCGATCCGGGAGTGGAAGACGACCTGGAGGAGTACGTCCCCGAGCTCCTCGCGCAGCTCGTCCCGGTCGCCGTCCTCGATGGCCTCGACGAGCTCGTACGCCTCCTCGATGCCGTACTTGGCGAGCCCCTCGTGCGTCTGCCGGGACGACCAGGGGCACTCGCGCCGGATGCGGTCCATGACCTCGACCAGGTCGAGCAGCCGGGCGCCCGGCAGGTCGTAGGAGCCGGGCAGCAGCTCCAGGTCGGGCATGGCGACCCGGCCGGAGCCGGCCATCCGCGCAAGGCCGTCGGTCAGCGCGCGGTCGCCCTCGCCGGAGGGGACGACCACCACCGTGGCGCCTCCGGCGCAGGCGTCGACCAGCTCCTGTGCGGTCGGTGCGGCGATCTCCACCCGGACCCCGGCCTCCCGCACATAGGGCAGCTGGGGATGGTTCTCGTCCGCGCAGAGCACCCGGTCGGCGGCGTGCAGCGTCTGCCAGGCGGGCCAGGACAGCAGTCCGGGGGCGACGCGGTGGCTGGCGGTGAGCAGGACGATGCGGCCGGGGGTGTCAGCGTTCACCCCTCGAACCTACCTCTCCCGGTCCGCGTCCCGGACGGGCCCGGACCGGGGGCGGCTGTCGTCACAGCCCGGCGGGGCCGGCCTCGGGCGTCCTGGTCAGCTGCCTGATCCATGGGGCGCTGTACTCGCCGAGCTGGATCTTGTCGTTGTCCCAGGAGCCGTAGCGCGGGTTCACATCGATGTCGAGCGCCTTGGACGCGGCGGCGAAGACCTGCGTGAGCTTCTGCTGGCCCACGGGGGTGTTGGCCGCACCCAGCTTCGCGGCGATCTTGTTCATGAGGACATTGCGGCGAATGACGTCGTCGATCTCGTCGGGGGCCACGCCCTGCTGCTGGAGCAGCATGGCGGCCAGCTGCTCCTCGCCGCCGCTCTGCCCGGCCGCCTCGCGCCGGGTCTCCTGGATCTCCTTGCGGCTGGCGGTGATCCCGTGGTCGGCGGCGACCTTGTCGACGACCCGATCGAAGATCATTCCGTTCAGCTTCTCGCGGTTCAGGTCGCCGGTGGCCTTGATCAGCTGGTCCGCCTGGGCGGACGCCTGCTGGGCGGTGCGCACGTCCTTCACCTGCGCCTGGAGCGCGGCCACCTCGATCCGGTTCCCGCCGACGACGGCCGCGGCACCCGGGTGGGCGTCGCTGCCGCAGGCCGTGAGCAGCGGGGCCGCGGCGAGGAGCGCGACGGAGACGGAGAGCGCAGTGCGACGGCGGCGGTGCAAAGGAGCCTCCCGGCGTGGGTCGTGCGTCAGTTTGAACGACCTTGCGGTGATCGATGTTAGGCAGTGGACGTGGCCCAGGCCACTACTTCGGGCTCACTGTTCCGACTGTTTCGGACAACGAGTCACGCCGGGCGGGGGTCTCGGGGCGCAGCATGATCGTCCGGGAGACGGCGAACGTGATGGGGATGGCGGCCGCCGCGGCGAGCAGCGGGGCGTACCGGCTGGACAGCCCGGCCACCCCGACCAGCAGCCAGACGCCGCTGGTGGTGATCACGAAGTTCGCCGCGTTGGTCAGCGGGAAGAGCAGGAACTTCCGCCAGGTCGGGCGGGTGCGGTAGGTGAAGAAGCAGTTCAGGAAGAACGATCCGGTCATGGCCAGGAGGAAGGCGACGACGTGCGCGGCCACATAGGGCAGCCCGACGGCCAGCAGAAGCAGGTAGAGACCGTAGTACGTGGCGGTGTTCACCACGCCCACCAGGGCGAACCTGATGATCTGGCCGCGGACGGTCATCTGCGTACGAGCTCCTGGGGCGAGCGGTCGGGTACGGCGGTGTTGGTCGCCTTCACCAGGAAGTGCGGGCGCCGCTTCACCTCGTAGTAGATACGTCCCACATACTCCCCGACGACTCCCAGCATGACCATCTGGACCCCCGCGACGGCCGTGACGGTGACGAGGAGAGTGACATAGCCGGGAGTGTCGACCCCGTTCAGCAGCGCGTCACCCACGATCCACGCGGCATACCCGGCCGCGACGGAAACCAGTAGCAGGCCGAGGTAGAGGGCGGCCCGCAGGGGTTTGTCGTTGAAGGAGAGAAGTCCGTCCAGGCCGTAGTTCAGGAGTTTCCCGAAGCTCCATTTGGAGCGGCCCTTCTCGCGGACCGCGTTTCGGTACTCGAATGTGGTGGTGCGGAATCCGACCCAGGCGAAGAGGCCTTTGGAGAAACGGTTGTACTCGGTGAGTTCCAGGAGCGCGTCGACGGTGCGGCGGGACAGCAGCCGGAAGTCCCCGACGCCGTCCACGAGCTCGACCTCCACCAGCCGGTTGATCAGCCGGTAGTAGGCGCGGGCGGCGAGGGTACGGGTGACCCGGTCGCCCTCCCGGGTGCGGCGCGCCACGACCTGGTCGAATCCCTCGCCGTGCAGCCGCAGCATGGGGTGGATGAGCTCCGGCGGGTGCTGGAGGTCGGCGTCCATGATGATCACGGCGTCCCCGGCGGCGTGCCGGAGCCCGGCCAGCATGGCCGCCTCCTTGCCGAAATTGCGGCTGAAGGAGACGTAGCGGGTCCGGGAATCGGCTGCCGCCGTCTCCGTCAGCAGCGGGAGCGTACGGTCATGGCTTCCGTCGTCCACGTAGACCAGCTCGTATTCCACCCCGAGCAGGGCGAGTTCCGCGGTCACGCGAGCGTGGAAGCGGCCGATGATCTCCTCTTCGTTGAAACACGGCACAACAATCGAGATCAGCACGGAAGAACCACAACGGATGCGCGTGTCACCGGCGGTCGCATCACATGGCGGGCAGAAGACCATTGAATGAACTGGCGCCCGGGCCCGTCCTCTTCGCATTCCGGCGCCGGCATATTGCGGCACACCATGCCGAAACGCGTCCCGCTCACGTCCCCTCCGCTCCGCGCCGGGGCGCTCGCCGCGCTGCTCACCGCACTCGCCGTGTGCGGCGGTGACGCCGCAGCCCGCACCTTCCCCTTCGGACCGCACACGCGCGGCGTCAGCGACCTGGGCAATCAGTTCGTGCCGCGGACGGGCCGCGGGCGGGCTGCTGCTGAACTGGCGCTCCGGCTTCGGAACCAGCTTCCTGCCGGATCTCGGCACCTATCTGACCAGCCCGTTCTCAGTACTCGTCGGGCTCTTCCCGCGCGACGGGATCGACACCGCGGTGTATGTGATCACGGTTCTGAAGATGGCCGTGGCCGCCGCGGCGATGGCGTGCCTGCTGCTCGCCCTGCGGGCGGGGAGCCGGTGGGCGGCAGCCGTGCTGGGCGCCTCGTACGGACTGTGCGGCTGGTCGGTCGTGGAGGCGTCGTACAACCCGATGTGGCTCGACGGGCTCATCGCGTTCCCGCTGCTGTGCCTGGTCGGCGAATGGGTCCGGGCGGGCCGCCACCGGGTGCTCGGGCCGGTCGTCGTCGCCCTGGCCTGGACCGCCAACTTCTACACCGCCTACATGGCCACGATCGGCGCCGCACTGGTGCTGCTGTGCCGCGGGCTGCCCGGGTGGCGGGTGCTGGGGCGCGCGGCCGGAACACTGGCGCTGGGGGCCGGGCTCGCCGCGCCCGTCCTGGTGCCGGTGTTCCTCGGTTCCCGCCACGCCCACCCGGGCTGGACCCGGGAGTTCGCACCGGCCGGCTGGGCCGACGTGGCGGCGCGGACGCTGCCGGCGACGTACAGCTTCTTCACCCCGGCCGTCTTCGTCGGCACGGGGGCGCTGCTGCTGGCGGCGGCGCTGCCGTTCCGGCGGGACGTGCCCCGGCGCGAACGGTGGGTGTGGACGGGGCTGGCGGCGGGAGTGCTGCTGTCGTCGCAGTGGGGGCCGACCCATCTGGTGTGGCATGTGTTCGCCACGCCCAACGGCAGCCCGTACCGGCAGACCTTCGTGTTCGCCGGGGTCGTGGTCCTCGCCGCGTGGACGGCGGTGTCGCACGGGTGGCCGGAGCGGCGGGCGCTGCTCGCCGGCGCGGGGGTCCTGGGGGTGGTCGCGGCGGTCGCGGCGACCGGGGATCTGGCGTCGCACTGGACGTTTCCGCTGTTCGCGGCCGGTCTGGCGGCATCGGCGGGCGGGGTCGTGCTGGCCCGGCGCGGGCGGTACGAGCCGGTGGCGGCCGTCCTGCTGGCGGGCGTCCTGGTCGGGCAGGCAGCGGCCACGACGGCGTACGCCGACCGGGAGAAGCTCGGCCGGCTGGACGACTACCCGGCATGGGGTGCGGCCCACGAGGCCCGGGCGGCCGCGGTGGCCGGGGCGGACGGCTGGCCGCGCCACCGGACCGATCCCGGTACGCCCCGGCTGACGGGAAACGATCCCCTCCTGGTGGGCGGGCAGGGCGCCGCGTACTACAGCAGCCACACGCCGGCGGTGTGGACGCGGACGCTGACGGCGCTGGGCGGCGGGTGGACGTCGAACGGGCGCGCGCTGCAGTCGCTGGACAACCCGGTGACGGACGCCCTGTTCGCGGTGGGCGCGCGCGTGCGCGACGGGCGAGTGGTACGGGCCGCGGCAGTACTGCCGCTGGTGACGGTGCGGCCCGGCCCGGCGCCGGGCGCGGGGAGCCGCGCCGCACCGGGCACGGCCGAGCCGCGGACGGGGCAACTCCACTACGGTGCCTCACCGTTCCGCAACCAGGAGCTGCTGCTCGGGTCGCGTGTCTATGACCTCCCCGCCGACGGCGTGTGCCCGGTCGGCAGCGACGTCTTCCTGTGGGCACCGGACTTCACCGGCACGGCACGCCTGGGCCCGGACGGCCGGGCCGCGGAGCTGCGTGGCGGAGTGCCCGAGCGGCGTGCGCCGATGACCCCGCTCGGAACCCAGCGCACCGCGGGCACGACGGTCGTGCTGGACGGGCACGGCGATGTCCCGGGCGGGGGCGGTGCGGCGGACCGGGGCGGGACGAAGGACCGGAGGACGACGACGGCCGGCCGGGGGGCGGTCGGCTGCCTGGACCGTGACCGGCTGGCGGCCGCGGTCGCCGGTCTGAGGGCGTCCGCGGCGGTCGCGGTGCACGTCACCGCCGACGGCGTCCGTGCCGAACTGCCGCCGGGGGCCCGGGGCACGGCCGTGCTCGCGGCCCCCAGGATCGCCGGCTGGTCGTGCTCCGGCCGCCCGGCGCGGGCCTACCTGGGGCTGGTGGCGGTCGGCCTCGACGGTGGTCGCTCGACCGTGGAGTGTTCGTTCCGCCCGCCCGGACTGCGCGCGGGCGCGGCTGTGGCGGCCGTGTCGCTGGTGGTCCTGGCGGGGTGGGTGCTTCGTGGGCGAGTGAGCCGAAGTGGGGGTCCTCCCGGCCGAAGGCGGGGGCCGCGGTGTCGAAAGGAGACTGCGATCGATATGTGTCTACCGCCGCGTGGGCGCAGGTTCCGAGGCACGGGGAACCGAGCGGGGGCACCTCCCACGCCCGCAGGGCGTCGGGGGAGATCGACTGTCGACACCGAGTGAGGCGCGCACCGGTGGGGTCCCCCTGCCTGAGCCAGGGGGAGCACCGAGCCCAAGAAGAGCACTTCGTTCACGCGCCACCAAGACTTCACCCGGACAGCACCGTGCCGTGGCCCGCGAGGCGGCCGGTGCGGCGTAGCTTGCCCCGCATGCCCTCTCTTCTGAGCAACCGGCTGGCGAAACGGGTTCTGCGCCCCGCGTTCACCCTGGTCGAACAGCGCATGGAGCGCGTCACCACCGCGTTCCAGAACGACCTCGACGCCCTGCACCACGAAGTGGCCGATCTGCGGCGGCAGAGCTACGGCCTCGGGCTGCTGCTCGACCAGGCCGGCCGGGACGGGCACCGCATGCCCACCGCCACCCAGGTCGACCGGCTCGTCCGCGAGGTGCGCGCCGTCACGGGCGCCGACGGCGAGCGCGTCCGGCACGACATCACCGTCGCCTACCGGCATCTGGTGGCCCTGGAGGCGCTCGGGGTCGGCGGTCTGGCCGGGTCGGTCTCCGACGTGTGCGGGCGGCTCGCGACCCTGCCGCTGCTCGCCCCGCCGAACGGCGAGGTGCTGGAGCTCGGTACGGTCGACGGCCTGTTCGCGGCGGCGCTCCGGCGGATGCTGCGGCGCGGCGGGACCGAGGCACGGCTGACGATCGTCGACCCGCTGGACGGCTCCGCGACCCGCGAGGACGTGGTGGCGGGCAACGTGGCGCTCGGCGGCGGCCGTCCCGGGGCCGGGGCCCGGATCGTCCGGGGCGCCTTCGACGACCCGGAGGTTCAGGAGCGGATCGGCGACCGGGACTACGGGGTGGTGGTGGTGAACGGGGACCACGATCCCGCGCTGGTCCGGAAGCTCGCCGTGCCGGAGGCGGTCGTCGTCCTGGCCGCCGGTCTCGCCCCGGGCGCCGGGTTCACGGCGGTCGGGCGGGTCGCCGACTCGGAGTACTTCCGGGCGGGCTGACCCGGCTCCCTTCCCCACCCGTCGGACGGCCCGCTACATGCCCCGCATCCGCTGCTGGCGCTCCAGCGAACGACGCAGCTCCGCCGGCAGCGGGTGGTAGGGACCGTAGGTCCGCTCCGTGTCGTACAGCAGGTTCTGCAACTGCTGCTGGGCCGCGGTGTGGTCGCCCATCGCGAGCAGCAGGTGCCCGATGCGGTGCCGGATGTCGAAGGCGCGGCCCTGGTCGGCGCCGGTCGACTGGGTGTTCTCGTAGTACGGCAGGACCGCGCGGTACTCGGCGAGGGCGGCGGCCGCCTCGCCCAGGTGTTCCAGGCACAGCGCGGCGTCGTACCGGAACTGGAGCGTCTGCGGGTCGGCCTGGCCTGCCTCGGCCGCCCGGTCGTCCGCCAGCCGGCGCAGCTCGGGCAGCGCGCGGCGGTACTGCCCGTCGTCCATCAGCGTCGTCGCGTACTGCTTGCGCAGGATCCTGACGACCGGGGAGTGCTCGCCGTGCTCGGCGGCCGCGGCCGGGAGGATGCCGCCGAGGATGTCGACGGCCTGGGTGATGCTGCCCTCGCCGAGCAGGCGCTTGACCTCGTCGACGGCGGCCGCGACGTCGGGGCGGTCCGCGACGGGCGCGACGGCGGGCTGGGGCGCGGGCGCCGGGGTGGTGACGCGGTCGGGCCACGGGGCGTGCGGGCGCAGGAACGGGCGGGTCGGGTCGAGGGGGCCGGCCGGGGCCCCGCGCGCGGGCAGCATCGGGGCGAGCGCCTCGTACACCTCCTGCGCCCCGGACGGCCGGTGCTGGGGGTCCTTGGCGAGCAGCCGCAGGACCAGGGCCTGGAGCGCCTCGGGGATCTCGGGGCGCAGCTGCCGGACGGGCAGCGGCGGCTCGTAGAGGTGGCGGTGGAGCACACCGAGCGCGGTGGAACCGGCGAACGGCACGTTGCCGCTGAGCAGTTCGTGCAGCAGCACCCCGAGTGCGTACAGGTCCGTGTACGGGCCGACCGCGCCGCCCATGGCCTGCTCGGGCGCCATGTAGGCGGGGCTGCCGATCGGGGAACCGGTGTGGGTGAGGCGGGTGGTGTCGGTGTCGATGACCGAGGCGACGCCGAGGTCGAGGACGGTGACGGTGCCGTCGGGCTTCACCATCACATTGCGGGGCTTGAGGTCACGGTGGACGATCGGCACGGCGTGCACGGCGGCGAGCACCGCGCACAGCTGGGCGGCCACCGACACGGCCCACTGCCAGGGGTAGGGATCGTGCTCGGCGAGGTGGTCGGCGAGGTCGGCTCCCTCGACGTACTGCATGACCAGGTACAGGTCGTCGCCGTCACTGCCCGCGTCGTGGACGGTGACCAGACCGGGGTGGGCGACCTGGGCGGTGACGCGGCACTCGCGGACGAACCGGCGGCGCATCTCCGCCGCGGCCGTCGCGTTGGCCATGTGGTCGGGCCGGAGGAGCTTGACGGCGACGCGCCGGTCGAGCCGGCCGTCGTAGGCCGTCCAGACCTGGCCCATGCCGCCCTGACCGATGACGGTGGACAGTTCGTACCGGCCGGCGATGACCCGTCCGTTCACCGGCCCTGGCCCTCCTGTCCCTTGCTGTGTCGAAGAATGTCGCTGAGCTCGTCGAGCTCGGCGCGCACCTGGTCGATGCGGGGCTTCTGCTCGGCCGGGGCCTGGGGGTGCACGACCGGCGGCGGCTCGGGGGCGGCGGGCCGGGGGTAGCCGTGCGGCGGCGGGGTGGGCGCCTGGGCCACCGTCGGCGGCTGGGCGATCGTCGGCGGGCGGCCGGCCGTCGGCGGGTGGACGGCCGTGGGCGCCTGGGGCGGGTAGCCGTACCCCATGGTGCCGCCCATCGGCGGTACGGGCGGCACCGGCCGGTGCACGGGGCCGAGCCGCTCGTAGTGCCGGATCTCGGCGAAGAGGTAATAGCTGATGACGCCGGCGATCGTGCCGACGACCCCGAAGAAGATGATCATCGCGTCGCCGTCGCCGATCTCGCCCTTCGCGTCCACCGGGGCCATGGCGGCGAAGACGAGGAGCCAGACGTTCAGCCCGAGGACGAGGACGAACAGCACCCAGTCCAGCGCCTTACGGGTCAGGAGCGCGACCCGGAGCATGGGCGCCGAGGCGAGGAAGCCGCAGCTCAGGAGGGTCACCGCCACGAAGACGGCGCGCAGTACGGCAAGCGTGCTGCCGGCGGGGCGCCCGGGCTGGGGCGGTGCGTAGCCGTGGCCCTGCATTCCTGCTCCTGAGGGGTACGGAAATCTGACAAGGAGTCGAGCGTATACACCGACACCGACAACGTCCTCAGGGTTGTGCGGAACCGTTGTTGAACTGATCACGCCGGCCCCGCGCTCAGGAGCGGGACCGGCGCGGACCCCGGGCGCTCACGCCTCCACGGTGCCGTCCGTCAGCCCGTCGTACAGGCCCCGCACGAGCTGCTCGCCGAGCCGGCCCGCGAGCCGCAGCGCGTCCTCGAACTCGGCGAGGGCCCGGAACCGTTCGCCGTACCGCTGCTGCTCGGCGAGCGGGAGCCGGGGCAGCTGCAGGCGCCGCACGTCGAGCCGGGTCGCGGTCGACGCGTAGCTGCTGGCCTGCCGGTTGTTGGCGCTGCCGCGCAGGAACCCGGCCAGGAACCAGGGGTCGAGGGCGGCGGGGTCGGGGCGCAGGAGCTGGAGGTTGCGCCCGAGGGCGGCGCCGGCCGTGGCCTCGTCGACGACCCGTGCGACGGCCCCGCCACCGAGGACGGGGACGACGACGTCACCGGCCCGGACGAGCACGGGCTCCTCGCCGGGGCCTTCGGGGAGGCTTCCGGACGGTGCCTGGCTGCTGAGGACGTCCTGTTCGGTGAGCACGCGCGCGGTGCCGGTGCCGCCGCCCCCGGCGTGCAGTTCCAGGGCCCCGGTGCGGGCGAGTTCGCCGACGGTGGCGCCGGGCAGCCGCGCGGGCTGCGCCTGGGCCGGTTTGCCGGCGGGCGGGGTGAGTTCGCCGGTGCGGCGCAGGACAGTGGTCAGGCGGTCGCGCACGGCCGCGAGTTCGGCCGCGCCTCCGCCCGCGGCCGGGGGCGGCAGATGGCGCGCGGGCGCGAGGTCGACGTCGTCGTCGAGAAGCTCGATGACGGGGACGGACCGGCTGGCACCGGGCCGTTCGGTGACGGTGCCGTGCTTGTCGAAGGGCAGCCAGGCGTCGAGCACCGCGCTGTGGACGGCCTGCCAGTCGAGTTTGTCGCGGCCGGTGCCGGTCTGGTCGGCGGTGTCGACGAGGAGCAGCTCGGGCGAGGTGGTGACGCCGGCGGCGGGCTTGCGCAGTACCCACAGGTGGAGCGGGATGCCGTACGGGGGCGCGGCGCCGGCCGGGAGGGCGACGACGGCGCGCAGGGCGCCGCGGCGCAGGAGGTCGGCGCGGATGCGGCGGCCGGAGCGGCGGGACGCGGCGGCGGGCGGCATGAGCAGGACCGCTGTGCCGCCGGGGCGCAGCCGGGCCAGGGCGTGCTGGACCCAGGCCAGCTCCGACTCGGTGCGGGCCGGGAAGCCGTACTCCCAGCGCGGGTCGTAGGCCAGTTCGTCGTGGCCCCAGTTGCGCTCGTTGAACGGCGGGTGGCAGAGCACCGCGTCGGCGGTGAGCTGTGGGAAGGCGTCGGCGCGCAGTGAGTCGCCGGCTTCGGCGCGGATGTCGGCGCCGGTGTGCAGGGCGAGCCGCAGGGCGGTCAGCGCGGCGAGGTCCGGGTCGGCGTCCTGGGCGTGGAGGGCGGCGGGCTTCTCGACCGCGCGCAGGAGTGTGCCCGTCCCGGAGGCGGGGTCGAGGACCGTGGTGCCGGTGGCGGTGCCCAGGGCCACTGCGGCCATGAGGGCGGCCGGGCCGGGCGGGGTGAGCGTGTACTGGCGCGGGTTGGCGTCGAGGTGGCGGCCTAGGAGGAATTCGAAGGCCTGGCGGGCGCCGGTCTCGGCGGCGAGTTCGGCGACGGCCCGCAGCAGGGGTACGGACGGGGAGAGCGCCTGGACGTGCGGGGTGTGCACGGCCCGGCGGGTGCCGAAGCGCAGGGTGAGCACCTCCTCCAGGGCGGTCGGCAGAAGCTCGGCCATCCGCTCGTCGGAGACGGCGGTCAGCTCCAGCCAGCCGCTGGACCTGTCCCGTACGAGCAGCAGGGCGCAGCCCGCGTGGACGAGGGCGGTGACGGCGCCGGCGGGGTGGCCCGCGATCTGCTGCCAGACCCGTTCGCGCAGCGGGACCTCGGCGAGCTTGCCCTGGGCCCGCAGCCAGCGCTCGACGTCCTGGAGCGCGAACGAGGGGCTGGTCTCGGTGCCGCCGACGGGGCGCGGGAAGTCGGCGTGGCGGCGGCGCCAGTTGCTGACGGCGGCCCGTCCCACTCCGGCGAGCCGGGCGATCCCGGCGGCGGTCACCTCTGCTGCGTTGTCCGTCACCCGGCTGGCTCCCCTCGTGCGCTGTTGTGGCGCCGATCCTAGCGGCATGCGCAAGACCGAGCGCTTCACAGTGTGAGTCGGCCCGACTTCTGTGAATCGTGTTGACTCGGTTCACAGCCTCTGGTCTTATTGACCCGTCGCCACACGGGGCTCACGGTGAGTCCCGGTCACACCCCAGTCCTGTCCGGGAGGCCAACCCATGTCCCACTCCATGCAGCAGCCCCAGTACGACGCCCCGCACCCGCAGTCCGGCCCGGGGGGATACGGCGCGCCGGCGCCGCGGATCCGCAACGGTCTCGGTACCGCCGCCCTGATCCTGGGCATCATCGGCGCCCTCTCCGGGGTGATCCCGCTGCTGTTCTGGCTGGCCGGCATCCTCGGTCTGATCGCCCTGATCCTGGGCCTCGTCGGCCGCGGCAGAGTCAAGCGCGGTGAGGCCACCAACAAGGGCGTCACCACCACGGGCGCCGTGCTCGGCCTCCTCGCGCTGATCCTCTCGGTCGTCGGCGCGGTCATCACCCTGAAGGCCGTGGACGACGCGGTGGACGAGCTCAACAAGGAACTGAACAGCACCGCGCCCAAGGAGCCCGCCTCCGGCAGCGGCTCCGCGGCCCCGGCCGGCAAGGGCGACGCCGGCAAGGGAGCCAAGGGCAAGGGCCTCGCCGCGGGTGACACCTCGATCTACGACGACGAGCTGCAGGTCACCGTCTCCGAGCCGAAGGCCGTCAAGCCCGGCGAGTTCGCGGTCGGCCACACCGAGGGCAACAAGGCCTACGAGGTCACGATCGTCATCAACAACGCCGGCAAGGAGAAGTTCGACGCCAACCTGGTCACCGTCCAGGCCCGCGCGGGTGCCGACGGCGTCAACGCCGAGGAGATCTTCGACGGCGACACGTACGGCAAGGGCTTCAGCGGCACGATCCTGCCCGGCAAGAAGGCCACGGTGAAGTTCGCCTTCGACGCCCCGGCCGCCGCGAAGAACCTGTCCGTCGAGGTCTCCCCCGGCCTCGACCACGACGCCTCGCAGTGGGAGCTGAAGCTCTGACTCCCTGAGCTCGGCCCGGGCCGCGCGCCCGGGCTCAGCCGCGTCTCGCCGCGCCTCGCCCCGGGCCCCCTCCACGGCTCCCCCACCCGGCTCTTCCCCGCCCCCCTCCCTCTCCCTCTCTCCCCCTCTGCTCTGCCCCTGTTCCCCGCCACCCGGCCGTCCTCCCACGGGCTCCCCACCCCGCTCCCCCGTCTGCTCCCACCCCCGGAGAACACAGCCCATGACTGCCACCGCCCCCACCCGGCTTCGGCACCCCGCCCTGGTCGCCCTGTGCACGGTCGCCGCCCTCGGCCTCGCGGCGTGCGGGCCCCTCGACCCGGTCGCCTCCGAGCCGAAGAAGACCGGCCCGTTCGCGGGCCTCTCCGGCCCCCAGATAGCCAACCGGGCCATCAACGCGACCAAGACGGCCTCGTCCCTGAACCTCGACACGAACTTCCTGACGGCCGACGGCCCGACGAAGGCGTACGTGGCCATGGACTCACAGGGCCGCTGCGCCGGCACCCTGTCCGTGGGCGCCACCGGTACCGCGGAGCTGATCCGTACGGGGAAGAACGCCAAGGACGTCTACATGCGCTTCGACGAGGCGTTCCTGCGCGACCAGAGCAAGGGCGACTCGCCCGAGGAGACCGCGGCCGTACTGAAGGAACTCAGGGGCCGCTGGGTGAAGACGTCGGTCACCGACCAGGAGTCCCGGGAAAGCCTGGAAGTCTGCGACCTCGACGGGATGCTGTCCGACTTCCGTACCGGCGTCAATTTCGCCCGCATAGGCGAGCCGGCCGAGGTGGGCGGCCGGCAGGCACTCACACTCACCGAGTCGGACGGCGAGACGACGATCAAGGTGTACGTCGCCACGGAGGGCGAGCCGTACATCCTCAGGATCGAGATCAAGGGCGGCAAGGAACCGGGGACGATGACCTTCTCCGCGTACAACAAGCCCGTCCGGGCGCAGAAGCCCGCCGCCAAGGACATCGTCGACCTGGACGAGTCCTAGGGCGTTTCCCCGGGTCCTGCCGGGCTCGGCCCGATCCGAGGGAAACGCCCTGGCCGCCGCACGCCCGGTGACGGGCCGGGGGGGGCGCACGCTCAGAGCCGGTGCCGCACCCACACATTGGGCTCCACATAGACGGCGTAGCCGCGCGAGGCCTCGCAGTGGACCGGCACCAGCGCCCCCTCGACCCGCACCGGGCCGTCCGTGTCGAACGGCAGGCCCGTCCACTCCCGCCACCGCTCCACCGAATGGGCGACCGTCATGGAGGCGGGGGCCACCGACTCGATGACCCCGCCCATCCGGACGTGGACCCGCAGCCACGGGTCGTGCGGCAGGCCGTCCGACGCGCGTGTGCGGTGGGCGTACTCCTCGATGGACGCGTCGGGCTCCAAGTGCTTGCCGTTCGGCCGGACGGGGGCGACGACCTCGCGGAAACCGAGCCGCGCGGCGTTCTCCCGCATCGCGGTGAGCATCCGCCCCGACAGCCCCCTGCCCTGCGCCCCGGCGGCGACGGCGACCTCGATCGCGCTCACCGTGTCCGGTATGCGGTGGTGCCTGCGGTCCGAGAACGCCCACAGCAGCACCTGGTCCCAGCCGGTCGCGGGCAGTTCGCCGCGCCCCTGGGCGCGCAGCTGGAAGGGCACGCTGAACGCCCGTGCCACCAGCGTCCCCCCGGTGTCCGTCGCCACCAGGACGTACTCCGGCAGCTCGGAGACGATCCGGCCGAAGTTGGCCCAGCCGATCGGGTCGTTCAGCGTGAACTCCGGCCAGGAGGCGGGCATCCCCCACAGCGGGCCCTCGAGTTCGGGACGCTCGGCCAGGGTGGTGATCTTCAGTTCCATCCGCGCAGGCTAAGCAGACGCTCACGGCCACTCCAACCCGTTTTCAGGGCAGTGCCACTTCGGGACAGCCGCCCAGGACGCGCCGCATCGCGTCCCGCTCGCTCGTCGTCACCCAGACCCCGTACTTGCGCTTCACGGCCACCTGGCGGGCGACGTACTCGCAGCGGTAGGTCCGGTCGGGCGGCAGCCACGTCGCGGTGTCGCCGTCGCCCTTGCGGCGGTTGGCGGCGGAGTCGACGGCCAGCAGGTTCAGCGGGTCGTTGGCGAACCGGCGCCGCTTGTCGGCGTCCCACTGCTGGGCGCCCTTCTGCCAGGCGTCGGAGAGCGCCACCAGATGGTCTATGTCGACCTTGCTGTTCCCTCGTACGTAGGTAATCCGCTTGCCGGTGTAGGGATCGTCGATGAGCGTACCGCGGGCGACCTCGCAGCGCCGTTCGTCCTTGAAGGTCACGCCCGTCAGATCGCGCCCGAGGATGTCGTCCCGGGTCCCGCAGCCGTTGCCGTCGGTGTCGTACCAGGCGCGGCCGAACTTCTCCCGCTCGTAACCGGTTCTGGGCGCGCGCCCTTTGACGGTGAGTCCGTCGACGGCGGCCAGTGCCGAGCCGCGCGGCCCGCCACCGCCCCCGCTGCCACCGGTGGCGCCGGGGCCGTCACCGTCCGGTCCGGACGGCTGCGTACAGCCGGAAACCGCGAGCGCGGCGGCGAGGGCCGTGGCGGGCAGGGCGGTGCGCAGTGCGGGCATTCCCGCATCGTAAGCAACGGTCCGGGGCTCCCGGCAGATGGCCTGTCAGCGGATCCCGGCCTCCTGCCCGGACGGCCCCCCTCGGACGGCCCCTCGGACGGACGGCCCGCTCAGGAGGGCCGTTCAGGAGGGGTAATCGGGCGGCGGCTCACGGGTGGCCTGCTCGGACCGCGTGCTCACGCTGCCCGGGCGGGCACCGCAGCGGCGGGGACGACCGGGGTGGCCGGGGTGGCCGGGGTGGTCGAGGCAGCCGGGGCGGTCGACGCAGCCGGGGCGGCGGGTGCGAGTTCCGCCAGGCCGAACAGGAGCGCGTACCCACGGGGCAGTTCGGCCAGGATACGGCGGGTGAGGTGGTCGCCCGCGAGGTCGCGGACGGCGGTGAGGACGGTGCCCGAGGCCCAGCGGGCGGCCGGCGCGGGCACGGAGGCGAGTCGGGCGGCCACGGCGTCGACGAACCCGGGCGCCGTCAGCGGCTGGGTGCGGGGTATCTCCCGCGCGAGGAGCTCCCCGGCCTCGGTGGGCAGGAGGCGCGCCAACTCGCAGCGCTCCTCGCCGGTGACGTGGCGGCCCAGCTCGCCGAGGACCGCGCGCAGGACCCGCTCGGCCTCCGTGTCGCTCTCGTACCGGCCGGAGGTACGGATGTGCTGGACGAGTTCGTGCCACCGCATGGCTGTGGTCGTTCCTTCCTCGGCCTACGTCCTCCCCGCCGCGGCGAGGGGGGCGCGGGCCTGCGCGAGTCGTTCGGTGTCGTACACGCGGGGTCGTACACGCGGGGGTGGGGGAGCGTGGCGGAGGACGGGACCGGAGGGGCCGCGAAACCCACGTCCTCCGCCGCTCGGGTCGGCGGGACGCCGGTCAGCCGCTGATCTGCTTGCGCCCGGAGTCGCCGATGGCGATCTTGCGGGGCTTCGCACGCTCGGCGATCGGGATGCGCAGCGTCAGCACGCCGGCTTCGTAGTCCGCCTTGATGTTCTCCGTGTCGAGGGTGTCGGCCAGCATGACCTGGCGGGAGAAGACACCCAGCGGCCGCTCGGAGAGCTCCATCTGCACATGGTCCGCCTTCTGCGGCGGACGCCGCTCGGCCTTGACCGTCAGCATGTTCCGTTCGACGTCGATGTCGATCGCGTCGGTGGAGACACCGGGGAGATCCAGGGCGATCACGTACTCCTCGCCCTCGCGATAGGCGTCCATCGGCATGAGGGACGGCTTCGACCAGGTCCCCGACGTGCCCAGGAGCTGCTGGGTGAGCCGGTCGAGCTCGCGGAACGGATCGGTGCGCATCAACATCATCAACACCTCCAGTCGGCTCTGCGGTAGTGCCAATGCGCTTCACCTGCCTCCCGTTGTAACATGTCATCGGAACGATGACAACCACTGAAGTCATCGACAGGATGACAGGCGGTGGGGGGAATCCCTGCTCGCAGGATCGGAGGACAGGAGAGCCCCGTGCCCACGGACGACCGGCCCGCCTCCGGGCCGAAACCCAACCCCGCCCCCGCTTCCTTCCTCGCCGCCGCGGCGGCACTGAGCGCCATAGACGAGGCGGTGCATTCCGCGCACACCACGGACTCCGGCGTGCGGCGGCCCGCGGCGGAGGCGCCCGGTCCCGAGCAGGCCCTGGCGGCACTGCTGCTGCTGCGGGAGGTTCGTCACCAGCTGGCCGGCTGGGAGCACGGCCTGATCGAGGCGGCCCGCCAGGCGGGCGCCAGCTGGGCCGATCTCGCCGAGCCGCTGGGCGTCACCAGCCGCCAGGCGGCCGAGCGCCGCTATCTGCGACTGCGGCCGGGGGCCGCCGGCAGCACCGGCGAGGAGCGGATCAAGGCCACCCGCGACCGTCGGGCCGCCGACCGCACGGTCACCGCGTGGGCCCGCCGCAACGCGGCCGACCTGCGCGGGCTCGCCGGCCAGATCGCCGCCCTCCCCGACCTGCCCAGCGGTGCGGGCACCCCCGTCCAGGACCTCGTGCGCGCCCTCGCCCACGACGACGCCGCCCGTCTCATCGGCCCGCTCGCCGAGGCCGGACCACATCTGAGGGACGGACACCCCGAGCTGGCGGCGCGTGTCGACACCGTCACCCGGCAGACCGACCGGCTGCGCCAGGACAGCGACACCCAGCGCCGCACCGGCGGCGCCTGACAGCGGCCGAGCCGGCCGAGGGCCCGGCGGGTTCACCGACTGGGCCGGAACATACAGACGAGCCGGCGCCACGGGGCGGACCGTGGCCCGCGCACCGGGCCGTGAACCACCGGACGGGCCGGCGCCACGGACGAGGTCGTGCCCCGCGAACCGGCCCTTGGATCGCCGATGGGCCGTGGACCCACGGACCGGGCCGTGGACTGCGCACGGTGCCGTGGGTTGGGGACGGGCCGTGAGCGCGCAGGGGCCAGGGGCCCGGACCGGACCGTGCACCGTGGACCGTGAATGGTGCCGTGGACCGTGGATGGTGCCGTGGACCGGTGGTCAGGGCCATGGACTTGGCCCTGGACCCGCGGACGGGGCCGTGAACCGCGGACCGGATCCTGAGCCACGGACCGGACGGTGCACCCGCGGACCGGGCCGCGGACCGCGCGAGGCCGTGCACCCGCGGACCGGACCCTCGACCCGACCGTGCACCCACGGGCCGGACCCCTCGACCACGGACGGGGACCTGACGACCCGACCGTGCACCCACGGGCCGGACCCCTCGACCACGGACGGGGACCTGACGACCCGACCGTGAACCGCGGCCCTGGCCGTGAACCGCGGCCCTGGCCGTGAACCACGGCCCTGGCCGTGAACCACGGCCCTGGCCGTGAACCACGGCCCTGGCCGTGAACCACGGCTCTGGCCCCGGGCCCCGGGCCCCGGGAATACCGGGGATCACCGACAGGACGCGCGCCGGCGTCGGCGCCGGGCGGTAGGGCGGAGCAGCTTACGACCCGAGGATCGTCGTCAGGAACTCGCCGGTCCACGCCAGCAGTTCGCGTCCCACCACCGGCTTGCCACCGATCTTGCCCGTCGTCGGGCGCGGGACCAGGATCTGGTGGGTCGGCGCCTTGATGACCGTGCGGGGGTAGAGCCGCTTGAGTCGCAGCTCCTGCGACTCGCGCAGCTCCACCGGGGCGAACCGGATGTTCGGCCCCTGCAGGACGATCTCGCCGACGCCGCAGGCCCGTGCGAGCATCCGCAGACCCGCGACGAGGAGGAGGTTCTCGACCGGCTCGGGCAGCTTGCCGTAGCGGTCGGTCAGCTCCTCGCGGACGGCCTTGATGTCCTCCTCCGAGTTGGCCGAGGCGATCGCGCGGTACGCCTGGAGGCGCAGACGCTCGCCCGGCGCGTAGTCGTGGGGGACGTGTGCGTCGACCGGGAGCTCGATCTTGACCTCCAGCGGCGGCTCCTCCTCGACACCGCCCTCCAGGGAGGCGCGGTAGTCCGCGACCGCCTCGCCGACCATACGGACGTACAGGTCGAAACCGACGCCCGCGATGTGGCCGGACTGCTCGCCGCCGAGCAGATTGCCGGCGCCGCGGATCTCCAGGTCCTTCATGGCGACGTACATGCCGGCGCCCATCTCGGTGTGCTGGGCGATCGTCGCGAGGCGCTCGTGGGCGGTCTCGGTGAGCGGCTTCTCCGGCGGGTAGAGGAAGTAGGCGTACCCGCGCTCGCGGCCACGACCGACACGGCCGCGCAGCTGGTGGAGCTGCGACAGGCCGAAGTTGTCGCCGCGCTCCACGATCAGGGTGTTGGCGTTGGAGATGTCGATGCCGGACTCGACGATGGTCGTCGAGACGAGGACGTCGAACTTCTTCTCCCAGAAGTCGACGACGACCTGCTCCAGCGCGGACTCGGACATCTGGCCGTGGGCCGTCGCGATCCGGGCCTCGGGAACGATGTCGCGCAGGCGCGCGGCAGCCCGGTCGATGGACTCGACCCGGTTGTGGATGTAGAAGACCTGACCCTCGCGGAGCAGTTCACGGCGGATCGCGGCGCCGATCTGCTTCTCCTCGTACGGCCCGACGAACGTGAGGACCGGGTGCCGCTCCTCCGGGGGCGTGGTGATGGTCGACATCTCGCGGATGCCGGTCACGGCCATTTCGAGCGTACGGGGAATCGGGGTCGCCGACATGGTCAGCACGTCGACATTGGCGCGCAGCTTCTTCAGCTGCTCCTTGTGCTCGACGCCGAAGCGCTGCTCCTCGTCGACGATGACCAGGCCGAGGTCCTTGAACTTGGTCTCGGAGGAGAACAGGCGGTGGGTACCGATGACGATGTCGACCGAACCGTCCTTCAGTCCGTCCAGCGTCGCCTTCGCCTCGGCGTCGGTCTGGAAGCGCGACAGCGCGCGCGTGACGACCGGGAATTGCGAGTAGCGCTCGGAGAACGTGCCGAAGTGCTGCTGCACGAGCAGCGTGGTGGGGACGAGGACCGCGACCTGCTTGCCGTCCTGGACCGCCTTGAAGGCCGCGCGGACGGCGATCTCCGTCTTGCCGTAGCCGACGTCGCCGCAGATGAGACGGTCCATGGGGACCGTCTTCTCCATGTCCTCCTTCACCTCGGCGATCGTGGACAGCTGATCGGGCGTCTCCGCGTACGGGAAGGCGTCCTCCAGCTCGCGCTGCCAGGGGGTGTCCGCGCCGAAGGCGTGGCCGGGCGCGGCCATCCGGGCCGAGTACAGCTTGATCAGGTCGGCGGCGATCTCCTTGACCGCCTTCTTGGCCCGGGCCTTGGTCTTCGTCCAGTCCGCGCCGCCGAGCCGGTGCAGGGTCGGGGCCTCGCCACCGACGTACTTGGTGACCTGCTCCAGCTGGTCGGTCGGAATGTAGAGCCGGTCGCCGGGCTGGCCGCGCTTGGCGGGGGCGTACTCGACGAGAAGGTACTCGCGGGTGGCGCCCTGCACGGTGCGCTGCACCATCTCGATATACCGGCCGACGCCGTGCTGCTCGTGCACGATGTAGTCGCCGACCTCCAGGGTCAGCGGGTCGATCTGCTTGCGGCGACGCGTCGGCATCCGCTGGCCGTCCTTGCCGGCGGCCTTCTGGCCCGACAGGTCGGTCTCGGTGAGGACGGCGAGCTTCAGCCCCGGGTCGATGAAGCCGTAGTCGATCGAGCCGCAGGCCACATGGACGACAGACGGCGAGATGTCCCGCAGGTCGGAGTCCAGGCGGGCCGCGATGCCCTCGCCGCCGAGCACCTCGACGGTGCGGGTGGCGGGGCCGTGCGCCTCCGTGACGTACACCGTGCGCCAGCCGTCGGCCAGCCAGCCCTTGGTGTCGGCGAGCGCCCTGGCCGTGTCGCCGCGGTACGTCTCCGGGGCGTGCATGCCCAGCTTGAGCGTGTCCGTGTCGCCCGCCGCGTCGGCGGCGAGGGTGAACGTCTCGTCCGCCGCGAACGGCGAGACCGACCACCACATCATGCCGAGCTCCCGCGCGCGGTCCCGGACGTCCGCGATCCCCCACAGCGAGGCGGCGCCGACGTCGATCGGGGCCTCGCCCCCGCCGGCCGTGGCCGCCCACGACGCCTGCAGGAACTCCTGGCTCGTGGCCACGAGGTCCGCGGCCCGGGTGCGCACCCGCTCCGGGTCGCACACCACGGCCATGGAGCCCTTGGGCAGCACGTCGAGGAGCAGTTCCATCTCGTCCACCAGCACCGGGGCGAGGGATTCCATGCCCTCGACGGCGATGCCCTCGGCGATCTTGCCGAGCAGCTCGCCCAGCTCGGGGTGGGCCTCGGCGAGTGCGGCGGCCCGCTCCCGGACGGTGTCCGTGAGCAGCAGCTCGCGGCAGGGCGGCGCCCACAGGCCGTGCTCGGCGACCTCCAGGGACCGCTGGTCGGCCACCTTGAAGTACCGGACCTCCTCGACGTCGTCGCCCCAGAACTCGATCCGGAGCGGATGCTCCTCGGTCGGCGGGAACACATCGAGGATGCCGCCGCGCACGGCGAACTCGCCGCGCTTCTCGACCAGCTCCACCCGGGAGTAGGCGGCGGCCGCGAGACCGTCGACGACCTCGTTCAGGTCCGCCTGCTGTCCGGTGCGCAGGGACACCGGCTCCAGGTCGCCGAGCCCCTTGACCTGCGGCTGGAGCACTGAGCGCACCGGGGCCACGACGACGGAGACCGGCCCGGTCGCCGGGTCGTCGGGCGTGGGGTGGGCGAGGCGCCGCAGCACCGCCAGGCGCCGGCCCACGGTGTCCGACCGGGGCGACAGCCGCTCGTGCGGGAGGGTCTCCCACGACGGGTACTCCACGACGGAGTCCGGGTCCAGCAGCGTGCGCAGCGCGGCTGCCAGGTCCTCGGCCTCCCGCCCGGTCGCGGTCACGGCCAGCACCGGCCGGCCGGCGTCCCGGGCCAGCGCGGCCACCGCGAAGGGGCGCGCCGCGGGCGGACCGACCAGGTCGACATGGGTCCGGTGACCGTCGGACGCGGCGCTCACCGCTTCGGCGAGGGCGGGGTCCTTGACGACGACGTCGAGCAGACCGTGCAGGCTCATGGGGGGCTTCCATCCCTGGAGTGGGGCAACGCGAACCGCCCGACACGTCACACGGGCCGGGGGTTCCCACATTACGACGTCGGTCCGACAGCCGCCCCCGAAACCTCCCGCGCCCCAGGGGCACCGCGAGGGGTGTGGCGGAAACCAGCGGCACCGCGACGGGTGTGGCGAAAATTCGTGCGGTCCGGTGTCAACCGGATCGGTGGCCCCGGACGTATACGCCATGAGAACTGTCCGATCCGCTGGGAGCCGCATTGACCGAAGAGGAGTTCCAGGAGCTCTACGCTCACTGCGTCTCACGGCTCGTCGGCCAGCTCTATCTGATGACCGGCGATCTCCACGAGGCGCAGGACGTGGTGCAGGAGGCGTTCGTCAGGGCCTGGGGGCGCCGCGCCCGGCTGTCCCGGGACGCCGGGCCCGAGGCGTGGATCCGTACCGTGGCCTGGCGGCTGGCCGTGAGCCGGTGGCGGCGGCGTGGGCGCGCGGCCGAGGCGTGGCGCCGGCACGGGAGCGGCCTGCCGGCCGCCGCGCCGGCCCCCGATCCCGGCTCGGTCGCCCTGGTCGCGGCGCTGCGCCGGCTGTCCGGCCGACAGCGGCGCGTCGCCGTCCTGCACTACGTGTGCGATCTGACCGTCGAGCAGGTGGCCGCCGAGACCGGCATCGCGGTGGGCACGGTCAAGACGCATCTGTACCGGGCCCGGGCCGCGCTCGCCCCCCATCTCGCGGCCGACCTCGATGTGACCGAGGAGGAGCACCACGGTGTCTGAACACGCACGTCTCCCACGACAGGACCGGTGGGACGAGCGCCCGGCGGCGGCCCCGGCGGGGGCTGTCCCGGCCGGGCCGGCCCGGGGGGAGGAGGCCCTGGCGGAGGCGCTCAAGCGGGCCGCGGCGGTTGCCGGGCGGCAGGCCGTACCGGCGCCCGCCGCCCAGGTGACGGCGCGGGGCATGCGTCGGCGACGCCGTACGCTGACCGCCGCGGCCGCTTCCGCCGTGTGCGCGCTGGCCGTGACCGGCGCACTCGCCTCGATGGCGCTGCGGCCCGATCCGCCGTCCCTGCCCGCCACGCCCCCCGCCCCGTCCCCCTCCCCCTCGGCCACCGTCCCGCCGTCGTCCTCGCCGTCCGTACCTCCCCCGTCGTCACCGTCCTCGTCGTTCCCGTCCTCGCTCACGCCCTCCACCGGTGAGCCACCGGCCGTGACCGCCACGTCCACCGCCATCACCACGGCGCCCCCGACCGGGTCGGCCGCCCCCTGACCCGAACACCGAGCAACGAGCCCCCGGCCCGGGCAAGGAACGCCGAGCGCCCGGCCCGGGCAACGCACACCGAGCACCCGGCCCCGGCCCCAGCACCGAGCACCGAGCACCGAGCACCGAGATCCAAGGAGTCCGTCACCCATGCGTGGAGTTGTCCTCGCCCTGCCGTCCCCCGGCACCGAGGCGATACCCGGGGCGCGGCCGCCCGCACCCAAGGCCGACCGCGCCCCGTACCTCCTCGCACTCACGCTCTTCCTCGCGTACACGACGCTCTCCGTGCTGCGGTACCGCCGCATGGAGACCCGCTCCTGGGACCTGGGCATCTTCGAGCAGGCGATCCGCGCCTACGCCCACCTCCAGGCGCCGGTCGCCGATCTGAAGGGGCCGGGCACGAACATCCTCGGCGACCACTTCAGCCCGGTCACCGCGCTCCTCGCCCCCGCCTACCGTCTCTTCCCGACACCGGTCACGCTGCTGGTCGCCCAGGCCGCGCTGTTCGCGCTCGCCGCGATCCCCGTCACCCGGGCCGCCACCCGTCTCCTCGGCCGGGTCTCGGGCCTCGCGATCGGCATCGCCTACGGACTGTCGTGGGGCATACAGCGGGCCGCCGACTTCGACTTCCACGAGATCTGCTTCGCCGTCCCCCTCATCGCGTTCTCCCTGGAGGCCCTGCTGCGCGGCCGGTGGCGGGCCGCGCTGCTGTGGGCCGCCCCGCTCGTGCTGGTCAAGGAGGACCTGGGCCTCACGCTCTCCGCGATCGCCCTGGTGGTCGCCTGGCGGGCGCGCTCGACCGCTCCCCGGGCCGCGGCGTACGCGCTCGGTGCCGCCCTCCTCGGCGCGGCCGCCACCCTCCTGACGCTGACCGCCGTCATCCCGGCGTTCAACCACGCCGGCGACTACGACTACTGGTCCAAGGTCGGAGACGGGCCCACCCCCTTGGCGGGTGCCGACACCAAGATCCGCACCCTGCTGTGGCTGCTGCTGCCCACCACCGGCCTGCTCGCCCTGCGCTCCCCCCTCCTGCTGGTCGCCGCCCCCACCCTCGGCTGGCGCTTCCTCTCCGCCGACGATCACTACTGGTCCACCGACTGGCACTACAGCGCCGTCCTGATGCCCGTCCTGCTGCTGGCCCTCGCCGACGCCGCCGACATCCTCCGCCGCAGCCCGCGCCCCTGGCTGCGCACTTACGCGGACCGCGTCCCCGCCTGCGCCGCGGCGGCCGCGCTCGCCCTGACGACGACGCTGCCGCTCTCCGCGCTCACCGAGACGCCCGCCTACCGCAAACCGCCCCGGGTCGTCGCGGCGGAGCGCCTGCTCGAACGCATCCCGGACGGCGCGACCGTCGAGGCGAACGTCGGGCCGATCAGCCGGCTGGCCGGGCGCTGCCGCGTCCTGTGGGTGGGCGACGCCCGGGGCGTGACACCGGACTTCATCGCGCTGAACAACAACTCGGGGTGGTTGCGCGATCCGTTCGCCTACGCCAAGCGGCTCCATCCGGACGCCCGGTTCCGGATGGCTGACGCCCGGGGCGGCTACATCCTGCTGGAGCGCCGGAAGTGAGGCCGGCCCCGGTGAAGCATGGAGGATGCTCACCGGGGCCGGTCCCCCACGGTACCGGCGGACCGGGCTACTCCGAGGCGATCGCGTTCAGGACGTTCATCCGTCCCGCCCGGAACGCCGGGACCAGCGCCGCGAAGAGGCCCACGAACGCCGACCCGACGAACACCGTCAGAATTGTCGGCCACGGGATCTCCAGGACCCCCAGGCCCTCCAGCGCCAGCAGCTTCTGCGCCGAGGTGCCCCAGCCCATGCCCAGACCGAGCCCCAGAAGGGCGCCGAACAGGGCGATGACCACCGACTCCAGCCGGATCATGCGGCGCAGCTGACGGCGCGAGAGGCCGATGGCACGCATCAGTCCGATCTCCCGGGTCCGCTCGACCACCGACAGGGCCAGGGTGTTCACCACACCGAGCACCGCCACGATGATGGCCAGCGCCAGCAGGCCGTAGACGATGTTCAGCAACTGACCGACCTGGTCCTTGAGGTCCTGCTTGAAGTCGGTCTGGTTCTGCACCTTGTACTGCGGATAGGCGGCCAGCGCCTTCTTGAGCGCGGCGTACGCCTCGGTCTCCTTACCTTCCTCGGCCTCGGCGAACATGATGAGGTTCTTGGGCAGCCGGTCGGCGGGCAGGTGGCGCTGCGCCGTCGCGATGCTGGTGTACATCGCCCCCTTGTCGACGTTGGTGTCGTCCGAGGTGATCGCGGCGACCTTCAGCCGGGCGCTCTGCCCGCCCTTGAAGGCGACGGCGATCGTGTCGCCGACCTTCACGCCGTGCTCGGAGGCGTATTCGCTGCCCACCGACATCGCGTCGGTGCCGTACGCCGCCGCGAGGTCACCGGCGACGGTCTCGCGCCGCAGATCGGTGGCGTACGTCGGGTCGGCGGCGATGAGCTCCACCTCCTCGGTCGCCTTGTCGGGGGCGGTCAGTCTGGCGGCGACCTCCTTGAACTCGGTGACATGGGCGAGGCCGGGGGTCTTCTCCACGGCGGCCTGGGCCTGCGGCACGATCGGCTGGCCGCCCGGGCTCTGGACGATGTAGTCGGCGCCGACGGACCGGTCGAGCTCCTCGGTCGCGGAGGCCACCATCGAGGAGCCGACCACCGAGAGGCACGCCACCAGCGCGAGCCCGATCATCAGGGCGGCGCCGGTCGCTCCCGTACGGCGCGGGTTGCGCAGCGCGTTGCGCTCCGCCATCCGCCCGACGGGGCCGAAGACCCGCAGCACCACCGCGCTGAGGACCCGGACCACCCCTCCCGCGAGCAGCGGCCCGACGACCACGAAGCCGATGAGGGAGAGAACGACACCGACGCCGAGGTACACCGAACCCTCGCCTGCCTCATCGGCCCGGGCCGCGGCGAACAGCGCAGCGCCGCCGGCGGCGGTCAGCAGCAGGCCCGCGATGCCGCGTACGCGGCCTGCCTTGCCGTCGGCGGGGGTGCCGGCGTCGCGCAGTGCGGCCATCGGGGAGACCTTGCCGGCCCGGCGGGCCGGTATGCAGGCGGCGAGGACGGTGACGACGACGCCGAGGAGCAGGCCGACGGCCGGGGTCGTCCACTTCACGGTCAGGTCCTGGGTGGACAGCTCCATGCCCATGGAGGACATGAGTTCCATCAGGCCGACGGCGAGACCCACTCCGGCGCCGACGCCGAGCACCGATCCGAACGTCCCCAGGATCACGGCCTCGATCAGGACGGAGCGGTTGATCTGCTCGCGGCTCGATCCGATGGCGCGCATCAGACCGATCTCCCGGGTCCGCTGGGCGACCAGCATGGAGAAGGTGTTGACGATGAGGAAGATGCCGACGAGGAAGGCGATTCCGGCGAAGCCGAGCATCGCGTACTTCATGACGTCGAGGAAGCCGCCGACGTCCTCACGGCCCGCGTCCGCCGCTTCCTTCTGCGTCTGGAACGTGTACGGCCCCTCCACGGCGGCCATGACGTTCTTCTTCAGCTGCTCATGGGTGACGCCGGGCTCGGCGGTGACGGCGACATGGGTGAAGACACCGGTCCGGCCGAGGAGCCGGCTCTGGGCGGTGGGCGTGTCGAAGTAGACGACGGCGGCGCCGGGGTTGGTGACCTTGAAGGTGGCGATACCGCTGATCCGTGCCTTGAAGTCGCCGGTGACGGCGATGGTGCGCAGCTCGTCCCCCGGCTTCAGCCCGTGCTTCTCGGCGGTGTCGGCGTCGACCATGACCTCGGTGGGGCCGCGCGGGGCGTGTCCGGAGGTGATCTCCATCGAACGCAGGTCGTTGTGCGTCCAGTTGCCGGCGATGGTGGGGGCACCGCTGGTGGAGCCCATGTTCTCGTTGTCGGCGTCGACCACGGTCACGCTCATCGACACGACGGCGCCCTCGGCGGACTCGACGCCCTCGGCCTTCGCCACCCGGCCGAGCACGGACGCGGGCAGCGACTCGGGCCTGCCCGTCTGCGGCATCTCGTCGTTCCCGGCCGCGGACTTCGGGCTGACGGTGACATCGGCCGCCGTCGCCGCGAAGAGCTTGTCGAAGGTCGTGTTCATGGTGTCCGTGAACACCAGGGTGCCGCTGACGAAGGCCACCGACAGCAGCACAGCCACCGCCGAGAGCGCCATCCGGCCCTTGTGCGCCAAGAAGTTGCGCAGGGATGTCCTGACCACGGTCACGATGTCCGCCCCCGCGTGTCGAACTCGGAGGTCTGGGGACGTCCACCAGGAAATTGCCGCATGCGGTCGAGGACGGCGTCGGCGGTGGGGCGGAACATCTCGTCGACGATGCGCCCGTCCGCGAGGTACAGCACCCGGTCCGCGTAGCCCGCCGCCACCGGGTCGTGGGTGACCATCACGATGGTCTGTCCCAGCTCGTCGACCGAGGTGCGCAGGAAACCGAGCACTTCGGCACCGGCGCGGGAGTCCAGGTTGCCCGTCGGCTCGTCACCGAAGATGATCTCGGGCCGGGCGGCGAGCGCCCGGGCCACCGCGACCCGCTGCTGCTGACCGCCGGAGAGCTGCGTCGGCCGGTGCTTGAGCCGCTGCCCCAGGCCCACGGTCTCCACCACGCGGTTCAGCCAGGCCGTGTCCGGCTTGCGGCCCGCGATGTCCATCGGCAGCGTGATGTTCTCCATCGCGTTCAGCGTCGGCAGCAGGTTGAACGCCTGGAATATGAACCCGATCCGGTCGCGGCGCAGCTGGGTGAGCTTCTTGTCGCGAAGCTTGGTGATCTCGGTCTCGTCGAGGTAGATCTCACCGCTCGTCACCGAGTCCAGCCCGGCCAGACAGTGCATGAGCGTCGACTTGCCGGACCCCGACGGGCCCATGATCGCGGTGAACTGTCCACGGGCGATGTCCACGTCGACGTGGTCCAGCGCCACGACTCGGGTCTCCCCCGCGCCGTACGCCTTCACGACCTGCCGCGCCCGCGCCGCGACGGCCGTACGCCCTCCGGTTTTGGGGATGGTCACAGCCGTTGTCACGGTAAGTCTCCTATGTCGGTATGCGTTGCGTGCTGATGGCGAGTCTTCCGAACCGAGGGGTACGAGCGCGCTGGTGCACGGCGCAGTCTTCACCCGGGGGTTTTCCCCACCCCCCACCGCGAAGCGCCCTTGAGAACACGCTAAGGAACGGGCCCGCGCCCTCTCGTCCTCCAGGGGGACGAACCCTCCCTGGCCGGAAATGGGGACATCCCCTTAGGGGCTCTCCGCCCCCAGGCGGAGACGCACCGCGCCCAGGCTCCCCCCTCCCGCAACGTGAGGCGCAAGTGAGAAGGTGGCGGGACGAAATACATGCATGGGGAAGACAAAAGGGCGGCGACAGGAACAGGAAAGGGATCCCGGTGACCGAAGCGACATCCCAGGCCGCCCCCGAAGCCGCCGGCCGGCACCGGCGCGGCCCCGTGGTCGCGGCACTGATGCTCGGCATGGCGCTCGCCGCGCTCGACGGCACCGTCGTCTCCACCGCCGTACCGCAGATCGTCGGCGACCTCGGCGGGCTGTCCGTGTTCTCCTGGCTCTTCTCCGGCTATCTGCTCGCCGTGACGGTCACCCTCCCGGTGTACGGGAAGCTCTCCGACACCTTCGGCCGCAAGCCGGTCCTGATCGCCGGGATCGTCCTCTTCCTCATCGGCTCACTGCTCTGCGCCGCCGCGTGGAACATGCCGTCCCTGATCGCCTTCCGCGTGGTCCAGGGCCTCGGCGGCGGCGCGCTCCAGGGCACCGTGCAGACGATCGCCGCCGATCTGTATCCCCTCAGCGAGCGGCCCAGGATCCAGTCGAGGCTCTCCAGCGTGTGGGCCACCTCGTCGGTGGCGGGCCCGGCCCTCGGCGGGCTCTTGGCCGGGTACGCCGACTGGCGCTGGATCTTCCTGGTGAATCTCCCGGTCGGGCTGGTCGCCCTCTGGCTGATCTCCCGTCACCTGACGGAACCGGCCGCCGCGAAAAGCCCCGCCCGCGCCGCCAAGAGCCTCGCCGGCACGCCAAGCCCCACCCGCGCCGAAAGCACCGCCGGCACAAGAAGTACCGGCGACACGAAGAGCGCCGCCGGCGCCGCGGCCCGTCCCGTGGGGGGCACCACCCGCGCCTCCGTCGACTGGCCCGGCGCGCTGGCCGTCTTCGCCACCGGCACCCTGCTGCTCACCGCCCTCGTCCAGGGCGGTGTCGCCTGGCCGTGGCTGTCCGCGCCGTCCCTCGGACTACTGGCGGGCGCGGCCGTGCTCGTCGTGGTCACCGTGCTGATCGAACGGCGGGCCGCGGAGCCGATCATTCCTGGCTGGGTCTGGCGGCGCCGCACCATCGCGGCGGTCAACCTCTCGCTGGGCGCGCTGGGCCTGCTCATGGTGGCCCCGACGGTGTTCCTCCCCACCTACGCCCAGTCGGTCCTCGGACTCGGCCCGACAGCCGCAGGGTTCGTCCTGTCGGCCATGACCCTGTCCTGGCCGGTCAGCGCGGCCTTCTCCAACCGGATCTACACCCGGATCGGCTTCCGGCTCACGGCCGTCATCGGCATGTCGCTCGCCACCCTGGTCCTGCTGGCCTTCCCGCTGCTGCCCCACCCCGGCGAACCGTGGCAGCCCGCCCTGCTCATGCTGCTGCTCGGCGCGGCCCTCGGCCTGTTCCAGCTGCCGCTGATCGTGGGCGTCCAGTCCACCGTCCCGTGGTCCGAGCGGGGCACCACGACCGCGTCCGTGCTGTTCTGCCGCCAGGTCGGCCAGAGCGTCGGCGCCGCGCTGTTCGGGGCGGTCGCGAACGCCGTACTGGGCTCCCACCTGCCCGAGGGGGGCCTCGACGACACCACCGCGCTCACCCCGCGAGCGGTGGACGCGGCGGTGGAGTACGTCTACATCGGCGCGGCAGCGGCGGGTGTCCTGGCACTCGTGACGCTCCTGACCCTCGCGCCCCGCCGCTTCCCGGTACTTCCTGAGGACTGAGCGTCAACCGCCCTCCGGACCGGCCTCACTCCGGCCGTCGCCCGGGCTGTCACCCCGGCCGTCACGCGGCCCCTCCAGCAGGTCGCCGCCCACGTCGCGCTCGCCCGCCGCACCGCCTCCGTCCGCGCCCGCGCCGCCGCCCGCGCCACCGTCCGCGCGTCCGGCGTCCGCCCGGCTCTCGCGGCCGGTCTCCTCGTCGTCCATCGGCGGACGGCCCGTCAGCGTGAGGAGGCTGCTGCGGACATGGGTCATATGGGCCTGGAGTTCCTCCCGGGCGTCCCCGTGCTGCCGCAGGACGTGCTCGGTCTCGCGCATCACGCGCTCCTCCTCGACCCGGGCGGCCGCCAGGAGTTCCTGGGCCCGCTCGTCCGCGACCTCCTGCCCCTGACGGGCTCTCTTCTCGGCCTCCGCATAAAATCGTTCGGCTTCCGCCAAACGGGTCTCCGCGTCGGCGATCAGTTGCGCCAAACGGGCCTTCGCCTTCTCCCGCTCCTCGGCGAGTTCCAGCTCGGCCGCCTCCCGTTTGTCGGCGTGCACCTTCTGCTGGGCGGCGAGCAGCCCCGCGGTGCGCTCGCGCACCTGCCGCAGTTCGGCCTGCGCCTCCCCGCGCGCCTTCTCGGCCTCGCCCCGCGCCTCCGCGAGCAGCCGGTGGGCCTCCTCGCGCGCGGCGTCCAGGGTCTGTGCGGCGTGCTCCTCCGCCGCGGAGCGAATGCCTTCCGCGTCCTCGCACGCGGCGTCGCGGGCGCGCCGGGCCGCCGCGTCCGCCGCGTCGGCCAAGGCCTTGGCATGGGCCACCGCGTCCGTCCGTACGGCGGCGGCCTCCTCCTCGGCGAGTACGAGGATCTGCTGGGCGCGCAGGCCCAACGACTCGTACCGCTGGGGCTTCAGCTCGGCGACGACCTCCCGTAGTCGCGTGGCCTCCCTGTCCATGTCCTTGGCGAGTACGGTCAACCGCGCCGCCCGCTCCCACGCGCTGTCGCGGTCCGTCGAGAGCTCGGTGACGTGGCGGTCGACCTCTTTGGTCCGGTAACCCCGGCCTCGTGCGACGACGACGAAGCCATGCGGTGATGCTTCTGCGCTCATATGCCAAGCATGCGTCAATCACCACAAAAAGGGACGGAGCACCCGGCGTGTGCTCGGCACTCCGAGTGCTCCGATCCGCTGCTCAGCCCTGCGGCCGGATCACCGGCCTCCCGGCCGGCGCCACGTGCTCAGAGCAGTCCGTCCCACATCTGCTCCAGCAGCACGGACCACCAGCTCTCCGGCGACGACAGCGCCGCCGGGTCCAGCATCGCCAACTGCGCCTGGAAGTCGACCGTCCAGCGCCCGGCCTGTTCGGGGGTCAGCCCGAACCGCAGCCGCCACATCCGGCCCAGCAGCGCCATGCACCGGGTGAACTCCGGCAGCCCGCTGTTCACGAACTGCGGCGCCTGCGGCTGACCGCCCGGACCCGCCTCCACGGGTACGGCCACGATGTGCGCCGTCCCGTACTGCACACAGATCGCCCGCCCGAAGTCGGACCCGATCACCAGGTACGAGCCCGCGTCGCTGGCCGGCTGCACCTGCCGCTGCGCGGCCAGTTCGGCGAGCGTCGGCACCACCGGCTGCGGCGGCTGCGCCCAGAAGAACGGCCCGAAGTCGGCCGGCAGGCCCGCCCACACGAGCGTGCGCGCGACCATCTCCGGCACGCCCTGCCTCGACACGGCCCGCTGGTCGAACCGGCAGATGCCCTGCGGCCCGAACGCACCGGCCAGTTCCTGCGCGATGCCCTCCGGCGGGATCGGCGGCGCCGGCTGCACCGGCGGCAGCGGCGCGCGCACCGGCGCCGGCCGCGCCGGACCGTCCGCCACCTGGTGCAGCTCACCCTGATGGGCGATCAGCTGCTGCATGCCCTGCTGACGGCTCGCGTGGTCACGCCCGTACGGCGCGATCGACGTGATCCGCGCCTGCGGCCAGGTCTCCCGGATCATCCGGGCGCAGTAACCACCGGGCAGCTCGCACGACTCCAGCTCGGTGTGCAGCTCCAGCACCTGCTGCGGCGGCACGTTCATCGCGCGCAGCTCGTGCAGGATCTGCCACTCGGGGTGCGGCGTACCGGGCGCCGAGCGGCGGATCAGCTGCGCCTCCGACCCGTCGGGCGCGCGGTAGCGCAGCACGGCCTGGTAGCCGGGGCCGACGGTCGGCTGACCGGTCGGCTGCTGCGGATAGCCGTACGCGGGCGGCGCACCGTGCGGCGGGGTGGCACCGTGCGGCGGCTGGGCGCCGTGCGGGGCCTGAGGTGCGCGCGGGGGCTGCGGGGCCTGCGGCGGGCCGACCTGGCCGGGCTGCGCCAGCATCGTCGCCGCGTGGTGCACCCCGCCACCGGGCGCGCCCGGGGCACCGGGGGCGCCGGGAGGACCGGGAGGCGCGGGCGGACCGGGCGGCTGCGGCGAGACGGGGCCACCGGGGCCGGGCTGCGCCAGCATCGTCTGCGCGTAGTGCGGATCACCCGCACCCGGCGGAGGCGTGGAACCGGGCGGCGCCGGAGGGGCGGGCGGCGGAGGCGTGCCCGGCGCACCGGGGCCGCCCGGGCCGGGCTGCGCCAGCATGGTCGCCGCGTGGTGCACACCACCGCCGGGCGGAGGCGTGGAGCCGGGCGGCGCCGGAGGACCGGGAGGCGGCGGCGTACCCGGCGCACCGGGACGACCGGGAGCACCCGGGCCGGGCTGCGCCAGCATCGTCTGCGCGTAGTGCGGATCGCCCGCACCCGGCGGAGGCGTGGAACCGGGGGGCGCCGGAGGAGTCGGCTGCTGCGGCCCCCCGGGCCCCAGCTGGGACACGAGCTGCGTCGGCACGTAGCCGCCGGCCGGCGCGCCGGGGGCACCCGGGCCGGTGGCGGGCGGCCGCGCGCCCGGGGTGCCCGGCGCACCGGGCGGCGGCGGAGTCGTCGGACCGGTCCCCCGCGTGGGCCGCGCTCCGCGCGGCGGCAGGGCGGCCTTGCTGGTCGCGGCGTCCGCGATGTCGTCCGCCGGCGCCCCGGCCTGCGGGTCGAGCACGGGCGCGATCGCCGTACGCGGCAGCTGGCTGCCGCCCGACATCAGCGCGGTCGGGGCGTCGGCGCCGACGGACGGCGGCGGCGTGTCGTCGTCGTCCGACCCCGACAGGGGCGGAGCGAACACGGTGGCGGGCAGCGGCACGGAGCCGTCGTCGCCGGCACCACCGGACGTGTTGGCGTCGTTCCAGGACGGGGCCGACGGGGGCACACCCTCCGGGGCGGTCGGCTCGTAGTCGGCGCCGCCCCCGGCGCTCGGCCAGGAGGTACCGCCCATCGAACCTCCGCCGGCGACCGGACCCGCGCCGGCGGCAGGAGCGGCGGGAGCCGCGTCCGCCGGAGCGGGCGCGTCGGCGGGAGCGCCGGGAACGGCGAAAGCGGGCGCCGCAGCCGCGGCAGGCGCGGGCCCGCCCGAGGACGCCTCGCCTCCGGTACCCGCGGCGGCACCGGAGCCCGCACCGGCGCCGGCACCCGCGCCCCCGCTCCGCTGGTCCGGGATGCCCAGTCTGTCCGCCGCGTCCTGCAGCCACTCCGGCGGACTCAGCAGGAACGACGTCTGATTCAGATCGATCCGCTCCGGCTGCGCGGGCGCCGCGTCGGCGGGAGCGGACTCCGTCACCCCGTACTCCTCCTCGTAACGGCGGATCACCTCACCCACCGGCAGACCCGGCCACAGCGTGGCCTCCCCACTGTCCCGGGCGATGACCAGACGCTGACGGCCACCGTCCGACGTCGGACCGTCCTCACGGTCCTCCGCCCACACCACGAAACCCAGATCGAACTCCCGCACCCGCACCTCACGGTGCTGGTACGCGGGCACATCGCCGTTGATCCACTCTTCCGCGCGCTCCTGCGCCTGCGCGAAGGTCACCATCGGACCGTCACCCCTCGTCCGAAACCGGGACGGCACGCGCGAAGCCGCCGTCCACCATCAGGTTCGCCACCGTCTCCAGCTCGGGCGGATTGCCCGCCAGCCGCTGCAGGAACTCGTCGAAGTCCGCGCCGCACGGCAGCAGCAGCCGCTCCATCCGGTCCTGCACCGTCCACCCGGCCGTCTCGCTGACATCACGCGCGTCGTCATAGGCGCAGAACCACACCGACCCGGTGCCCGCGCCCCGCACCTTGACGGCGAGGATGCCGCCCTGGACGAACGCGACGCCCAGGTAATCCTTCGTCAGGTGGTCCCGCAGACACTTGTTGACGTAGACGAGGTCGTTGACCGCGGCCTCGTCGCGCACCGTGAAGAACGGCTGGTCGACCAGGAGCCCCAGCTCCGCGTCGAGCGCGGCGCCGACCGGCGCGCAGCCACCGGCCGCCTTCAGGAAGGAGCGGTACGCGCCCGGCAGGCGGTACCCCAGGTCCTCCTCCACGCCCTGCAGCTGCGTCTCGGACACCGACACCGCGCTCTTCGGCAGCCCGAAGTGCGCGGGCCGCGTCTCCTGCAACGGCCGTGTGCCCCGCTTGTCCTGGTCCACGGCGGTCGTGGCCAGCCCGCCGTGGTGCCGGAGCAGCGCCTTGACCTCGACCGGCACGAGTTCCATGCGGCGGGTGTTCGCCACGTGGTGCCAGGTCCAGCCGTGCGGCGTCGCGACCGAGGGAATCGTGTCCCACAGCTCGTGCCCGGTCGCGGCCAGCGCGGCGTTCGCCGACACGTAGTCCGTCAGCCGCAGCTCGTCGACCCCGAAACCCTCCGGCGGGTCGGCGATCTCCGCGGCCGCGCGCGCGTACGCCGAGAAGTCCGGGTGACCGTGCTCGTCCACCCGCACACCTCTGGGATGCCGGGAGGCGCGTACCGGGTCCGGGAAGTGCACGACCTGTCCGGCGTAGGCCGCGTTCGGTGGCGCGGCTGGCTGCCCGAGCCGACCTGTCGTCATGGCGGATGCCCCCTGCTGCTGCTGGCTGGTTCCGCACAGCCTATGCGGTGGGGCGACGGGGGGAACCTGCCCTCCGTTTCAGTGACCAACCGTCACCCGCAGGTGACCCATCGACCATCGGGCGACACACCGGTCACACGTTTCAGCGCCCCCGCTTCCCCATCCGCTCACCCATTTGGCAGGCTGTGGACCGCAACTCGGGGGATTGCAGAGGGGACGACGAACTTCCATGCACACAGCGCAACCAGGCACGACACCCACGGCAGGCGATCCACGCCTCAGCTGGAGCAGCACCACCCCCAACCGTGCCCCCGCGCTCCGCCACCGCCGCGACGGCATCCTGCCCACGGTCGGCGCGGCCCTGTCCGTCCGCGGCGAGACCCTCACCTGCACCGCGGGCCGGGGTCATCAGCCGCCCGTCCTGCACCCCCTCGTGCAGGACTTCCTCGACACCCTCACCAGCGGGCAGCGCGAACGCTTCACCGGCCGGTGCCCGGAGGCGATCCTCCTCTCCCGCCATCTGACGGCCACCGAGACGAACCGGTCCAAACGCGCCCAGAAGAAACCCCTCAGCCAAGGCGAGGCCCGGCGCTCACTCAAGAACGCGAAACTGACCGCACGCCGCATCCGCGAGGACGGGGACCCCCTCCACGGCAGCTACGCCGCCCCCTGCCGCTCCTGCGCCGCACTCCTCGCCCACTTCGGCGTACGCTCCGTCGACCCGACCGCCCAGAACGGCTGACCGCACGCACATGCCCGACCTGAACACCACCCGCTTCCCCGTCGCCGTGGACGCCGCCCTCCGGGATGCGGGGTGGCAACCCGGCCGCTGGGACATCAAGCAGGCCGAACAGTGGGCCGACACCCTCCGCGCGCACATCTCCCCCGCGGGACACCGGCACTCCGTGTTCCCCGCGGCCGTGGAGGCCTGGGCGGAGTTCGGCGGCCTGCACGTCGCCGCACCCGGCCCCGGTCGGCAGATCGCCCCCGCCTCCGTCCGCTTCGACCCCCTCGCGGGACTCCACCTCGCCCGCAGCCTGGCCGACCTCGGCCGCGCCCTGGAGACCGAGATGGCCCCCCTCGGCGAGGAGTCCGACGGCCAGGCGATCCTCGCCATCGACGCCGAGGGCCGCGTCTACAGCCTCGACCACGCGGGCGACTGGTACCTGGGACCCGACATCGACCAGGCGCTCGGCACACTCGTCACCGGCACCCGGCCCGAACGCCTCAGTTCCCCCTGACCCGCCGACGGCCACGACCCGGCCCGGCGCCCCTGGGCCTGGGCGGCGCTCACCGTCGCCCCCCGAGTCCCGCCCCAGCACCCGGCCGGGCGGCCGACGACGCCTCGGGCGACCACGGCTCGGACCAGCGACGGCAGAGACAGCGACAGGCAGGGACAGCGACAGGCGGTGACAGCTCAGGCGGCGGCCGCGGCCACCGGCAGCACCGCGGAGACCTTGAACCCACCGTCGTCCGTCGGGCCGGACACGAACACCCCGCCGAGGGCCGTGACCCGCTCCCGCATACCGACCAGGCCGTTGCCTCCGCTCGGCAGTCCGGCATCCGCCGCCGCACCGTCCGACGGACCGTTCTCCACCTGCATGGCGACCTCCTCCGCCCGGTGCGCCAACCGCACGACCACCTTCGCGCCCGCCGCATGCTTGTGGACGTTCGTGAGGGCCTCCTGCACCACGCGGTACGCGGTCCGCTCGACGTCCGGCCCGTACGTCCGGGCCTCACCCATGACCAGCAGTTCCACGACCGTCCCGGTCTGACGCGACTGCTCGACGAGGTCCTCCAGCGCGTCCAGACAGCACCCGTCGTCGGCCGCCCGGCCGGCCTGACCGCCACCCGCACCAGCCGCACCGCCGGCACCCTCCGCACCGCCCGCCGCCGACGCGGCGGCCGCGGCGGCCCGGCCCACCGCCGCCAGCGGCACCGGCTCCCGCGCGGGAGCGGACGCCGACACGGGCGCCACGGACCCCGGGGCGTCACCCTCTCCCGCGCGCAGCACCCCCAGCATCTCCCGCAGCTCCGTCAGCGCCTGCCGGCCCATGTCGCCGACCAGGGCCGCGTTCCTGACCGCCTTCTGCGGGTCCTTCAGCGCGACCGCCTGCAGCGCGGCCGCGTGCACCACCATCAGGCTCACCCGGTGCGCCACCACGTCGTGCATCTCACGAGCGATACGCGTGCGCTCCTCGGTACGCGCCATCCGCGCCCGCTGCTCCGCACGGTCGGCCAGCAGCGACAGCTCCTGCTCCAGGCTGTCCGCCCGCTCCCGCAGACTCTCCATCAGCCGCCGCCTGGCCCCTATGTACAACCCGAACAGCACCGGGGGCGCGGTCAGCCCGAGCGACAGGAACACCGACATCAACGGCACGTACCAAGGACCCGGGTCGAAGTCGGCGGAGGCGATGTCCTGGCTGACCCGGAGACAGGTCACGATCCCCGTGGCGGCCAGCGACATCCCCGCGAGCGCGGTGATGATCCTCCGGGGGACCTCCGAGGCGGCGAGCGTGTACAGCCCGACGACCCCCATCAGAAAGCCCATCTCGGCGGGTGTCACCGCGATCCCCACCAGGACCACCGCGATCGGCCACCGGCGCCGCACCACCAGCACGGACCCGACGACCAGGCCGAAGAGCACCCCGGCAGGCACCGGCAACCCGGCGTTGTCCGCGAACCCGATCCCCTCGGCCGCACACTCCAGGGCCGACAGAACCCCGAGCGTCACGTCCAGCACGGCACTGCGCCGCCGTTCCCACCACCACCAGCCGCGAGCGGTCGTGCCCACAGCGTCCTGGTGTGCCCCCGTTGTGGTCATGTCTCCCAGCGTACGGGCGGGGGCCACTCATTTTCCGGTCGCCAGATCCAGTACGGGGCGAACCTGATGACTCCGGCGGAAGCAGTCCTGTGGGGCGCTGATTTGTACCGTCGCATCGAAGGCTCTTGGTACGGCATAGTAGGGGCTGCGCTTGCGGCCGATCCAAGAATCGGACATAGGCGATAAACAATCCCGGATCGTCTAAAGGTAGGACAAACGGTTTTGGTCCGTTGAATGAGGGTTCGAGTCCTTCTCCGGGAGCTCCACATTCGGGTCCCGACCTCACGGTCGGGACCCGCGCTTATTTCACCCCGGAAACCCCCCGGTATCCTGCGAATGTCCACCACCCGAAGCCGAAGGGCATTCCCGTGAGCGCCAACCGCCCGGCAGCCGTCGTCGTCCTCGCAGCGGGTGAGGGCACCCGCATGAAGTCGAAGACCCCCAAGGTCCTGCATGAAATCTGCGGGCGTTCGCTCGTCGGACACGTCGTCTCCGCCGCGCGCGAGCTGACCCCCGAGCACCTGTGCGTCGTGGTCGGGCACGCCCGTGAGCAGGTCACCGCGCATCTCGACGAGCACTACGCCGGTACCCGGATCGCCGTGCAGCACGAGCAGAACGGCACCGGTCACGCCGTGCGGATGGCTCTGGAGGAGCTGGGCCCCCAGGCGCTCGACGGAACCGTGGTCGTCGTCTGCGGGGACACCCCGCTGCTGTCCGGCGAGACGCTGGCCGCCCTGGCCGGGACGCACGCCGCCGACGGCAACGCCGTCACCGTGCTGACCGCCGAGGTCCCGGACTCGACCGGGTACGGCCGGATCGTCCGCGACCCGGAGACCGGTGCCGTCACCGCGATCGTCGAGCACAAGGACGCCACCCCGGCGCAGCGCGCGATCCGTGAGATCAACTCGGGAGTGTTCGCGTTCGACGGCCAGCTGCTGTCCGACGCGCTCGGCAAGGTCCGCACCGACAACAGCCAGGGTGAGGAGTACCTCACCGATGTGCTCGGCATCCTGCGTGAGGCGGGGCACCGCGTGGGGGCCTCGGTCGCCTCCGACCACCGCGAGATCCTCGGCATCAACAACCGGGTGCAGCTCTCCGAGGCCCGCACGCTGCTGAACCAGCGGCTGCTGGAGCGGGCGATGATGGCGGGCGTGACCGTGGTCGACCCGTCCTCGGTGCTGGTGGACGTGACGGTGACCTTCGAGCGGGACGCCGTGGTGCACCCGAACACGCAGCTGCTGGGTGCCACGCACCTGGCGGAGGACGCCGAGGTCGGCCCGAACAGCCGGCTGAAGGACACCAAGGTCGGCAAGGGCGCCCGGGTGGACAACACCGTGGCGGACGGCGCCGAGGTGGGCGAGGCGGCTACGGTCGGCCCGTACGCGTACCTGCGTCCCGGCACCCGTCTCGGGCTGAAGGCCAAGGCCGGTACGTACGTGGAGATGAAGAACGCCACGATCGGCGAGGGCACGAAGGTGCCGCACCTGTCGTACGTCGGCGACGCCACGATCGGCGAGTACAGCAACATCGGCGCGGCGAGCGTGTTCGTGAACTACGACGGCGAGAGCAAGCACCACACGACGATCGGTTCGCACTGCAAGACGGGCTCGGACAACATGTTTGTGGCTCCCGTCACGATCGGGGACGGTGCCTATACGGCGGCCGGCTCCGTGATCACCAAGGACGTGCCCGCGGGTTCGCTGGCCGTGGCCCGTGGTCAGCAGCGGAATATCGAGGGTTGGGTGGCCCGTAAGCGGCCCGGCAGCGCCGCCGCGCAGGCCGCTGCCGTGGCGTCCGAACAGGCCGACGGCGAAAGCTGACCGGAAACAGGTGCGCCGAACTCGGCGTACCGTGATACGTGCACACAAATTCGGCTGGTTCGCGCGACAGTGGCTCGCGGCCAGAGAACACGTCTGAGGAGACAGTGCTGTGACCGGGATCAAGACGACCGGCGAGAAGAAGCTGATGCTCTTCTCCGGCCGCGCCCACCCCGAGCTGGCCGAGGAGGTCGCGCACCAGCTGGGTGTCGGTCTCGTGCCGACGAAGGCTTTCGACTTCGCCAACGGTGAGATCTACGTCCGGTTCCAGGAGTCGGCGCGTGGTGCGGACTGCTTCCTGATGCAGAGCCACACAGCTCCCATCAACAAGTGGATCATGGAGCAGCTGATCATGATCGATGCTCTGAAGCGGGCCTCGGCCCGGAGCATCACCGTGATCATCCCGTCGTACGGCTATGCCCGGCAGGACAAGAAGCACCGCGGCCGTGAGCCGATCTCGGCCCGTCTCATCGCCGATCTGCTGAAGTGCTCGGGAGCGGACCGCATCCTCACGGTCGACCTGCACACGGACCAGATCCAGGGCTTCTTCGACGGTCCGGTGGACCACCTGTCGGCGCTGCCGGTGCTGGCGGACTACGTCGGCGCGAAGGTGGACCGGAACAAGCTGACGGTCGTCTCTCCCGACGCGGGCCGTGTGCGGGTCGCCGACCGGTGGTGCGACCGTCTGGACGCGCCGCTGGCGATCGTCCACAAGCGCCGCGACAAGGACGTCGCCAACCAGGTGACCGTGCACGAGGTCGTGGGTGAGGTCGAGGGCCGCGTCTGCGTCCTGGTCGACGACATGATCGACACGGGTGGCACGATCTGCGCCGCCGCCGAGGCGCTGTTCGCGCACGGCGCGGAGGACGTCATCGTCACCGCGACGCACGGCATTCTGTCCGGCCCGGCGGCCGACCGTCTGAAGAACTCGAAGGTCAGCGAGTTCGTGCTGACGAACACCCTGCCGACGCCCGGCGAGCTGGAGCTCGACAAGATCACGGTGCTGTCGATCGCGCCGACGATCGCGCGGGCCGTGCGCGAGGTCTTCGAGGACGGTTCGGTGACGAGCCTCTTCGAGGAGCAGGGCTGATCGGCCACTGAGCAACCGGTCGACAAGGCCGCCCCGACCGTGTGTCGGGGCGGCCTTTCGCTTTCGGTTAAGCTGGTGTAGTTGCTCGGCGAGGGAGGCCGCATCGATCAGGTGCGGCGGTCCGTTATCGACGCGCTCTTCGTAGCAGGCCAAGTCCAGTCGTGGCCGAGTGACCACGACCGCTTTCCGTTACTGCATACGAGGAGTGCACATGTCCGAGGTGAAGATCACCGCCGAGACCCGCACCGAGTTCGGCAAGGGTGCGGCCCGCCGCATCCGTCGTGACCACAAGGTTCCGGGTGTTCTGTACGGCCACGGTTCCGACCCGCTGCACCTGACGCTGCCGGGCCACGACCTGCTGATGGCGCTGCGTACGCCGAACGTCCTGATCGCCCTGGACATCGACGGCAAGACCAACGAGCTGGCGATCCCGAAGGCCGTGCAGCGCGACCCGCTGAAGGGCTTCCTGGAGCACGTCGACCTGCTCCTGGTGAAGCGCGGCGAGAAGGTCACCGTCGAGATCCCGGTCGCCACCGAGGGCGAGCTGGCCCCGGGCGGCAACCTGATCGAGCACGTGCTGAACGCGCTGCCGGTCGAGGCCGAGGCCACCCACATCCCCGAGTCCCTCTCGGTCTCCATCGAGGGCCTCGAGGCCGGTGCCTCCGTCCTCGCCAAGGACATCACCCTGCCGTCGGGCGTCACGCTCGCCGTCGAGGAGGACACCGTGGTGCTGCAGGTCCTCGCCGCGCAGGCCGAGGAGCCGGCCGCCGAGGGCGCCGAGGGCGAAGAGGCCGCCGAGGCCTGAGCCGTAGGCTCTGCTTGACGGGGTGGCGGGCTGTGCCCGCCACCCCGTTTCCCTGTGTTCTCCGCCGGATGGCGAGCAAGCGAGGAGACTGACCGTATGACGACGGACGCCAGCGCCCCCTGGCTCATCGTGGGCCTGGGCAATCCGGGGCCCGAGTACGCCGCCAACCGGCACAACGTCGGCTTCATGGTGGCCGATCTCCTCGCCGAGCGGATCGGCGGGAAGTTCAAGCGCGCGCAGAAGGCGCAGGCGCAGGTGGTCGAGGGCCGGATCGGGCCGGCGGGGCCCGCGAGCCGCCGGGTGATCCTGGTCAAACCGATGTCGTACATGAACCTTTCGGGTGGCCCCGTGACGGCGCTGCGCGATTTCTACAAGGTGACGACGGCGAACATCGTCGCCGTCCACGACGAGCTGGACATCGACTACGGGACGCTGCGGCTGAAGCTGGGCGGGGGGGACAACGGGCACAACGGTCTGAAGTCGATGACGAAGGCGATGGGCCCGGACTACCACCGGCTGCGGTTCGGTATCGGCCGGCCGCCGGGCCGGATGCAGGTCGCGGACTTCGTGCTGAAGGACTTCTCCTCGGCCGAGCGCAAGGAGCTCGACTACTTCGTCGACCGGTCCGCCGACGCGGTGGAGTGCCTGGTGACGGAGGGTCTGGAGCGGGCGCAGTCGGCGTACAACAGCTGACCTCCGGCGGACCGAAATTGACCGCGGCCGGTCATATCCCTGAGGATCGCGCCCCATGAGCACCAAGCGGACTTCCATGCTCCCGTACGCCCGGAACGTGGCCATGGCCCTGGTGGCGCTGCTTCTGGTGGTGGCCGGGGCCTGGGCGTCGTGGGGTACGGCGCAGCACATACTGCTGTCGAAGGGCCGCGAGCACGGCACCCTGACGGTCACGGGCTGTTCGTCGGACACCTGTACGGGCCGGTACGTGCCGGAGGGGCCTCGGGGTGCCCCCCGTACGGACATGACCATCGAGCATTCGGTCGCCGTGGAGAAGGGCGGGCGGTATCCGGTGGTGGTGAAGCCGGACACGACCGAGCTGGTGCGCACGGGCTGGCCGGGCGGCCTGCACGCGTGGCTGCCGCTGGGTGGCGCGCTGCTCCTGGCCGCGCTGGTGATCGGGGGTGGCCTGCGGCTGCCGCGGCTGGCGTGGATGTCGGCGGCGGCGGGCGGGGCGCTGCTATTGGGGACGTTCTTCGCGCTCTGAGGGTTTTCGGGCGAATCTCCTCCGCGGACCGTGTCCCGGGCCGATGCCGGGGATCGACTGCGGGGCTCGCCGCGGGATTGGTGCCGACCGGGCCGGAACGACGCATTCACTGAATCGTTATCCGGATCATTGGGGCATGTGGCGGTGGTCGGTACGGAAGCCGTAATAGGTGTCTTGACCACGCCGACGCAGCCACAGGAAGCTGAGCCGCCCCCCACGGCATCCCTCTTCTCTCACGTTGGACTGCCCATGCGCACCTTCATTCCCGCCGGCGCACTGATGGCCGCCGCATCCTGCTCGCTGCTGTTCGCCCCTTCCGCGCTGGCGACTCCGCCCGGTGACAACGGCACGGTGAAGATTCACGACGCCACCACGGGCGAGGAACTCCGCAAGAACGAACCGCACGTCTGCACCTTCTACCTGGACGCCTTCGGTTTCGACGCGGGCCAGAAAGTCGACTGGCACATCGAGGCCTGGGCGCCCACCGCCGACGTCAAGGGCGAGACGGTGAAGTCCGGCCTGCTGACGCTGGACGCCGACGGTCACGGCCGCACCGCCGACCTGTCGCTGCCCGACGGTCACTACAAGCTGTTCTGGAACTTCGACGGCGAGAACGGCCGGGCCAAGCACAAGGTGTTCTGGACCGACTGCGACGACACCAAGCCCGGCGACGAGCCGGACAAGCCGGCGGAGGAGCCGGGCGGCAAGCCGTCGGACACCCCGTCCACGCCGGCCGGTGAGGAGCCGGCCGGCTCCCCGGCCCCCGCGGACTCGACACCGGCCCCGGCTCCGTCGGCGAAGGACTCGTCCGGCGACCTCGCCGAGACGGGCAGCTCCGCGCCGGTGGGCGTGCTCGCGGGCGTCGCGGCCGCGCTCGTCGCGGGCGGCGGCTACCTGGTGGCGCGCCGTCGCAAGGGTCAGCAGGAGCACTGATACCGCGCATGCGTGAGGGGGCGCCCGGATGAATCCGGGCGCCCCCTCTTCGCGTGCGCGCGTCAGCCGGTGTTGCGCAGACCGGCGGCCACACCGTTGACCGTCAGCAGCAGCGCCCGGGCGAGCAGCGGATCGGGCTCCTCACCGCGCTCGACGGCCGACCGCTGGCGGGCGAGCAGCGCGACCTGGAGGTAGGAGATCGGGTCCAGGTAGGCGTCGCGGATGGCGAAGGTCTGCTGGAGGACCGGGTTGGAGTCCAGCAGCCGCTCGCCGCCCGTGACGCGCAGCACCTCGCTGACCGTGAGCGCGTGCTCGGCCTCGATGTCGTCGAAGACGTGCCGCAGGTTCTCGGGGACGAGGGTCTCGACGTAGTGGCGGGCGATCCGCAGGTCCGTCTTGGCGAGGGTCATCTCGACGTTGGACAGGAAGTTGCGGAAGAAGTGCCACTGCTCGTACATCTCGTCGAGCACGGCGTCACCCTCCTGCCGCAGGCCCCCCTCGCGCAGCGCCTTGAGGCCCGAGCCGACCCCGAACCAGCCGGGGACGATCTGCCGCGACTGGGTCCAGCCGAAGACCCACGGGATGGCGCGCAGTCCGTCGAGCGAGACGCCCGAGCCGGGGCGGCGGGAGGGCCGCGAGCCCAGGTGCAGGTCGGCGAGCTGGTCGACGGGTGTGGAGGCCAGGAAGTACGTCGGCAGGTCGGGGTCCTCGACCAGCTTGCGGTACGCGGTGTGGGCAGCGTCCGAGATGGTGTCCATGGCCGCGTCCCAGCGGGCGAGGGCCTCGTCGGACTGGCGGGGCGCCGTGTGCAGTGCCGAGGCCTGCAGGGTGGCGGCGACCGTCAGCTCCAGGTTCTCGCGGGCCAGCGACGGGATGAGGTACTTGTCGGAGATGACCTCACCCTGCTCGGTGACCTTGATCTCGCCCTCCAGGGTGCCCCAGGGCTGGGCGAGGATCGCGTCGTGCGAGGGACCGCCGCCGCGGCCGACGGTGCCGCCGCGGCCGTGGAACAGCCTCAGGCGGACGCCGTAGCGGTGGGCGACGTCGCGCAGGCGGCGCTGGGCCCGGTGGATCTCCCACTGGCTGGTGGTGATGCCGCCGAACTTGGAGGAGTCGGAGTAGCCGAGCATGACCTCCTGGACGTCGCCGCGCAGGGAGACGAGGCGCCGGTAGGAGGGGTCGGCGAGCATGCCGTCGAGGATGACGTCGGCGGCCTTGAGCTCGTCGGTGGTCTCCAGCAGCGGCACGATGCCGATCTTGGCCCAGCCGCCGTGCAGGTCGATGAGCCCGGCCTCGCGGGCGAGGACCGCGGCGGCGAAGACGTCGTCGGCGCCCTGACACATCGAGATGATGTAGGACTCGATGACCTCGGGCCCGAACCGCTCGAAGGCCTCCTTGACCGCGTGGAACACGCCCAGGGTCTTCTGGCCGGCCGCGTCGAGCGGGGCGGGCGTCGGGGCGAGCGGGCGCCGCGAGCGGAGTTCCTTGGCGAGGAGCTTCTGCCGGTAGTCGCGCGGCATGTCCGCGTACCGCCAGGACTCCTCGCCGAGGCGGTCGAAGAGCTGGCCGAGGGCGTGGTGGTGGGCGTCGGCGTGCTCGCGGACGTCCATGGTGGCGAGCTGGAGGCCGAACGCGGCCAGGGTGCGGATGGTGCGGTCCAGCCTGCCGTCGGCGAAGAGGCCGCCGCGGTGCTCGCGCAGCGAGGTCTGGATGAGGGTGAGGTCGGCGAGCAGCTCGGCGGTGCCGAGGTAGTCGCGGCCCTCCTCGTGGGGGGTCCCCTTGGCCAGGCGCTCGCGGGTGTTGACCAGCTTCTGGCGGATGCAGGTGGCCTTGAGCCGGTAGGGCTCCTCGGCGTTGAGCCGCTTGTAGCGGGGGCTGATCTCGGGCAGCCGTTCGAGGTCGAGCTGGAGCGAGTCCAGCAGTTCCTCGGTGGCACCGGCGTACCGGATGGAGTTCGAGAGCAGGGCGCGCAGCGAGTCGACGGCTTCGAGGGCGTCGGTGATGCCGTGCTCGTGCTGGAGGATCAGCACCTCGCGGGTGACATCGGGGGTGACGTTGGGGTTGCCGTCGCGGTCGCCGCCGATCCAGGTGCCGAAGGTCAGCGGACGGGTGCCGGGCGGCAGCTCGATGCCGACCCGCTCCAGCTCCGCGGCGAGGTCCTCCAGGACGTCACCGACGGCGTTGGCGTGCAGCTCGTCGAGGTAGTAGATCGCGTTGCGGGCCTCGTCCGTCGGCTCGGGCCGTACGACCCGCAGCTCGTCGGTCTGCCAGATCAGGTCGATGGATTCGGCCAGGCGCAGGTCGTGGCGGCGCCGGTCGGAGGCGATGACCGGGGTCTCCAGCAGCTCGGCGACACGGCGGAGCTTGTTGAGGACGGAGCGCCGGGCGGCCTCGGTGGGGTGGGCGGTGAAGACGGGCCGCACGTTGAGGTTGCGGACCGTGTCACGGACGTGCTGGGGGTCGCCGTCCTTGAGCATGTCGGCGGTACGGGCCAGCAGGCCGCCCTCGGCGGCGCGCTTCTCGCGCATCTCCCGGCCGCGGTGGACCTGCTCGGTGACGTTCGCGAGGTGGAAGTAGGTGGAGAACGCCCGTACGAGCCGGGCGGCTGTCTCCAGGTCGGTGTCGCCGAGCAGCGCTGCTGCGGCCTCGCCGTCCTCGCGCGTAAGGCGGCGGACCTTCTCGACGAGTTCCAGAAGCTCTGGTCCCTCCTGCCGCACGAGCGTCTCTCCGAGGAGATCGCCCAGTCGGCGGATGTCGGAGCGCAGTTCTGCGCTGGCGGAAGTGGTCTGGTCGGCACTGCTCACAGGTGCGGCTCCTTGCAGTGTTTGAGCACGTCTGGAGGGGTACTGAAAGCTTGCGGACCGCGCTGTCCGACGACACCCAGGATAGGTGTCCATTTCCGTGGCGCTGTCCTCAGCCCTCTTGCCGCGCGCTTCCGCACTGCCATACTTACGTCGCCGTAGGTTACGGAACCGTAGCCAGGCCTTCCCGTTGTAACCCTCACCCCCCAGGGGACACCTATGACCACAAGTCCCGAGGTGCTCGAAACCGCCCCGGACCTGCCCTCCGCCACGCTTGGCGGGGACAACAAGCGCTCGATCGAGCAGATCACGCTGCTTCTGTTCATCACGGTGCCCTTCCTCGCCCTGGTCGCGGCCGTGCCGCTGGCGTGGGGCTGGGGGGTGAGCTGGCTGGATCTGGGCCTGCTGGTGGCGATGTACTACATCGGCTGTCACGGCATCACGATCGGCTTCCACCGGTACTTCACCCACGGCGCCTTCAAGGCCAAACGGCCGCTGCGCGTCGCCCTGGCGATCATGGGGTCGCTGGCCGTGGAGGGCCCGCTGGTCCGGTGGGTGGCCGACCACCGCAAGCACCACAAGTTCTCGGACGCCGAGGGCGACCCGCACTCCCCGTGGCGGTTCGGCGAGACGGTGCCGGCGCTGATGAAGGGCCTGTGGTGGGCCCACATCGGCTGGATGTTCGACGAGGAGCAGACCCCGCAGCACAAGTACGCCCCGGATCTGATCAAGGACCCGATGATCCGCCGGATCTCGCGGCAGTTCGTGCTCTGGACGGTGCTGTCGCTGGCGATCCCGCCGCTGGTCGGCGGCCTGGTGACAATGTCGTGGTGGGGCGCGTTCACGGCGTTCTTCTGGGGCTCGCTGGTGCGTGTCGCGCTGCTGCACCACGTCACGTGGTCGATCAATTCGATCTGCCACGCGGTCGGCAAGCGTCCGTTCAAGTCGCGTGACCGCTCGGGCAACGTGTGGTGGCTGGCGGTGCTGTCGTGCGGCGAGTCGTGGCACAACCTGCACCACGCCGACCCGACGTGCGCACGTCACGGCGTGATGCGCGGGCAGATCGACTCCAGCGCCCGGCTGATCCGCTGGTTCGAGATGCTGGGCTGGGCGTACGACGTGCGCTGGCCCACCGCCGCCCGTATCGAAGCCCGGCGCAAGGACCAGGCCGCGGAAGCGGCATGATTGAGGACGTGGCGATCGACGGCAGTAGCACCAGCAGCGACAAGCCCCGCCGGGGGCGCAGGGTTCGGATGACGGGCGCGGAGCGCCGTCAGCAACTGCTCGACGTCGGTCGCACGCTTTTCGCCGAACGAGGGTTCGAGGGCACGTCGGTGGAGGAGATCGCGGCGAAGGCCGGGGTCTCCAAGCCGGTGGTGTACGAACACTTCGGCGGCAAGGAGGGGCTGTACGCGGTCGTGGTGGACCGCGAGATGCGCCAGCTCCTCGACATGGTGACCGGGGCCCTGACCGCGGGCCATCCGCGTGAGCTGCTGGAGCAGGCGGCGTTCGCCCTGCTGGACTACATCGAGACGTACACCGACGGCTTCCGGATCCTGGTCCGCGACTCGCCGGTCGCCCAGTCGACGGGCACGTTCGCCTCGCTGATCTCCGACATCGCCACGCAGGTCGAGGACATCCTGGGGCTGGAGTTCAAGGCGCGCGGCTTCGACCCGAAGCTGGCGCCGCTATACGCGCAGGCGCTGGTCGGCATGGTGGCGCTGACCGGCCAGTGGTGGCTGGACGCCCGCAAGCCCAAGAAGGCGGAGGTCGCGGCGCACCTGGTCAATCTCGCCTGGCACGGCCTGGACGGCCTGGAGCCGAAGCCGCGGCTGATAGGGCACCGCAAGAGCTAGGCGCTTCTTCCCGCTCGCGAGCCCGGCAGGATGCGAAAGAAGCGCCCACGGGCATCCCCCAGGGGTTCCCGGCGGATCGGGGGCCGCGGTCAGGGTGACGCGGGCCCGGCGTGATCCGCCGGACACCCCGTGAGGGCTCCGGGCCGGCTCGCCCGGCCGTCGGCTCGCGGGCGGCGCGGATCACCGCCGGCGTCAATCCCTGCGGTGGGCGACGGCGAAGATCCGCCGGAAGGGGAAGACGGTGCCGTGCGGGCCGGGTGGATAGGCCTTGCGCAGCAGGTCCCGGTATTGGGCGAGGAATTCGGCCACGGCCTCGTCGTCGCCGTCGAGCGCGGTGATGACGGGGCGCAGGGCCGTGCCCTTCACCCAGTCGAGCACCGGGTCCTCACCCTGGAGGAGCTGTGAGTAGACGGTCTCCCAGACGTCCACCGCGCAGCCCAGGTCGGTGAGCCGGCCCAGATAGTCGGCGGGGTCCAGGACGTGGACGAACCGGCGGCCGTGATCCCGCAGGCGGGACCGCCATTGCGGGGTGTCGCAGAGCTCGCCGAGCAGCGCGTGGCTGGGCGAGTTGAAGTTGCCCGGGACCTGGAAGGCGAGGGTGCCGCCAGGAGCGAGCCCGTCGAGCCAGACGGGGAAGGACTCCGGGTGGTTGGGAACCCATTGCAGAGCGGCATTGGAGATGATCAGGTCGTACCGCTCGTCGGGCGTCCAGTGCGCGGCGTCCGCGGGGCGGAAGTCCAGCCAGCCGCCGCCGGGCGTGGTGCCCGCGTAGTGCTTCTCGGCCTGTTCCAGCATGTCGGGTGAGAGATCCAAGCCGGTGATCCGCGCATCGGGCCAGCGTTCGGCGAGGAGGGCGGTCACATTGCCGGGACCGCACCCGATGTCGGCGATTCGGGCGGTCCGGCCGTCCGCGGTGGCCGGCAGTTCGGGAACCCGTGCGAGCAGATCCAGAAATGGACGGGTCCGGTGACTTGAGTGACGCAGATACTGATGTGGATCCCATGTTGGTGCGGAATGCATTTTTCTTACCCCCTTGCTGGAACGAAAGTCCGAAGCGGAGCGGTCTCCCGGGCGCGTCATGCCCAATAGTCCAGCGAAATATATCTTGACATCAAGAGACTTCACATCGACAGATCCCCTACACTGATCGCCATGGAGGACGAGGTCGACCGACTGGTCGCAGCATGGCGCCGCGAGCGCCCCGACCTCGACGTGGAACCGCTCGAGGTGCTCAGCCGCGTCTCCAGGCTGGCCCGGCACCTCGACCGCGCCCGGCGCCTCGCCTTCTCCGAGCACAACCTGGAGCCCTGGGAGTTCGACGTACTGACGTCGCTTCGCCGGGCCGGGGCGCCCTACCAGCTCTCCCCGGGCCAGCTGCTCACCCAGACGCTGGTCACCTCGGGGACGATGACCAACCGGATCGACCGCCTCGCCAAGAAGGGCCTCGTCGAGCGGCTGCCCGACCCCAGCGACCGGCGCGGTGTCCTGGTGCGGCTCACCGCCGAGGGACGGGACCGGGCGGACCAGGCACTCGCCGGGCTGCTCGCCCAGGAGCGGGCGATCCTGGCCGAGCTGTCCCGCGCCCAGCGGGCCGAACTGGCGGCGCTGCTACGCCAGCTGACCGCCCCGTTCGACAACATCCCCGGCTAAATCGGCCGGCCCCACTCCCGCCCTGCGGGCCAGCGCCACCGCCGCGAGCGTGGAGTGCACACCGAGCTTCCCCAGCACGTTCTGCATGTGTGTCCGCACGGTGTGGGGGGAGAGGAACAGCCGCTCGGCGACCGCCTTGCGGCCCAGGCCGGCGACCATGCAGCGCAGCACCTCGCGCTCCCGCGGGGTCAGCGACTCCACCAGCCGCTCGCTCTCCGTGCGGTGCTTGCGGGCCGCCGTCAGCTCGCGCAGCACGCCGGTGAGCAGCGCGGGCGGGAGATGCGTCTCGTCGCGCAGTACGCCGCGGATCACCGCGAGCAGCCGCTGCAGCGAACAGTCCTTGGCCACCCAGCCGGAGGCGCCGGCCTGGAGCGCCAGAGCGGCCCGCCGGGGGTCGTCCTTCTCCGCCAGCACGACCGTGCGTACGCCGGACTGGGCCGAACGGACCCCCGTCACCAGTGAGATGCCGTCGACGATGCCCTCCGCGCCGCCGTCCGGGACGACCCGGGCCACCGCCGGCGCGGCCGCCGTGCCCAGGTCGGCGTCGACCAGCAGCACGTCGAACCTGCGGCCCTCGGCCGTCGCCCGTTCCAGGCAGCGCAGAGCGGCGGGGCCGCTTCCGGCCGCCGCGACGTCCACGTCGGGCTCGGCCGCCAGTGCGGCGGCGAGTGATTCGGCGAAGATGCGGTGATCGTCCACCACCAGAACCCGGATACGGACCACTGACACCCCCATGCGTCGAGAAGCGGACCAGCTGCGGGTACGGCGCCCGGAGATGAAGTCCCAGTGGTCGTCGCACGGCCGCCGCCGTGCAGTGACTGTTACCCCGCCCCGAGCGTCGTACCCGACTGTCTCGCCCCCTGATCAGCACCGGCCCCCACCGGCGCTGTGCATCAGAGTACGGGCGGGCGGCCGTCCCGGAAGGTGATTTGCGGAACTGACCGGCGGAGGTGTTTTCGATGTGCCGTCTGTGCGGTAACGGGACGAAAGCACACGGCGGTTGGTCGGCAGCAGGTGCGTGAAGCCCCGGTCCGGCGCCCCTCAGGCGAGCCGGCGCGCCCCCGCCGAGGGGACCGCCGGGAAGACGCGCGGGGCCGTCAGGCCCTCGGCCGCGAAGGCCGCCACGACCGCGTCGGACACCGTGTCCGCGGCCGTGGCCTCGGCGAGCACGATCGCCGAGCCGCCGAAACCGCCGCCCGTCATACGGGCTCCGAGCGCCCCGGCGGCGTTCGCGACGGAGACGACCAGGTCGAGTTCCGGGCAGGAGACCCGCAGATCGTCGCGGAGCGAGGCATGGCCCTCGGTCAGCACGGGGCCCACCGCGCGGAGGTCCCCCGCGTCCAGGAGCGCGATCGTCCGCCGCACCCGGTAATTGTCGGAGACGACGTGCCGGACGCAGGAGCGAACCGTTTCGTCGGTCAACCGGGAGAGCGCCTCGGACAGGTGCGCATACTCGATTTCACGCAGCGTGCGGACCCCGAGCGCCCGCGCGCCCGCCTCGCATCCGGCGCGTCGCTCGGCGTACGCGCCGTCACCGAGCGCGTGCTTCACCCGGGTGTCGACGACCAGGAGCCGAAGGCCCCGCGCGGCGAGGTCGAAGGGGACCTGGCGCTGCGACAGGTCCCGGGTGTCCAGGTACAGGGCGTGCCCCTCCGTGCAGCAGGCCGACGCGGTCTGGTCCATCACGCCGCACGGGACGCCCACGAACGCGTTCTCCGCGCGCTGGGCGAGCAGGGCCAGCTCCGGGCGGGACAGCCCGAGCCCGAACAGGTCGTTCAGCGCGAGCGCGGTGACCACCTCCAGCGCGGCGGACGAGGACAGCCCGGCGCCGGTGGGGACGGCCGAGGAGAGATGGATGTCGGCGCCGGTCACGGCGTGTCCCGCGTCGCGCAGTGCCCAGACGACGCCCGCCGGGTAGGCCGCCCAGCCGGTGTCGCCGAGCGGCCGCAGCTCGTCGGCGGCGAGCCGGACCACGCCCTCGCCGACGTCGGCCGAGTGGACCCGAAGCTCTCCGTCGTCCCGGCGGGAGACCGCGGCGACCGCGGTGTGCGGCAGGGCGAGCGGCATCACGAAGCCGTCGTTGAAGTCGGTGTACTCGCCGATGAGGTTGACCCGGCCGGGGGCCGCCCAGACGCCCTCGGGCGCGGCCCCGTACAGCTCCCGGAAGCCGTCCGCGACGTTCATCGGCCCGCCTCCCGGTGCCGGGCGAACTCCCAGGCGTCCGCCACGATGGCCGCCAGGTCGGGGCGGGACGGTTTCCAGCCGAGCCGGTCGCGGGCGGTGGCGGCCGAGGCGACCAGGACCGCGGGGTCGCCGGGGCGGCGCGCGGCCATGACCTCCGGGACGGGATGGCCGGTCACCCGGCGCACGGTCTCGACGACCTCGCGGACCGAGAAGCCGTTGCCGTTGCCGAGGTTGCAGATCAGGTGCTCGCCCGGACGGACCTCGCCCGTGGTCATCGCCTCCATCGCGAGGAGGTGCGCCTCGGCGAGGTCGGCGACATGGATGTAGTCGCGTACGCAGGTGCCGTCCGCCGTCGGGTAGTCGTCGCCGTGGACGGAGATGGCGGGGCGCCTGCCGAGGGCGACCTGGAGGAGCAGGGGGATCAGATGCGACTCGGGGTCGTGGCGTTCGCCGCAGGTTCCGTACGCGCCCGCCACGTTGAAGTACCGCAGCGACGTGGCGGCCAGGCCGTGGGCGGCGGCCTCGCCGGTGATCATGTGGTCGACGGCGAGCTTGGAGGCCCCGTAGGGGCTCGTGGGGGCCGTGGCATCGGTCTCGGTGAGGGGAGTGGAGACCGGCTCGCCGTAGGTCGCGGCGGTGGACGAGAAGACCAGCCTGCGCACACCCGCCGCGCGCATCGCGGCGAGCAGCGCCATCGTGCCGCCCACATTGTTCGACCAGTACTTCTCGGGGTGCACCATCGACTCGCCGACCTGGGAGAACGCGGCGAAGTGCAGCACCCCGTCGTAGCCCGCGTCCAGGTGGAGCGCGGCGTCCTGGACGCGCCCCTCGACGAAGCGCGCACCGGCCGGGACGCCCTCGCGGAAGCCCGTCGACAGGTCGTCGAGCACGGTCACCGCATGTCCGGCCTCCAGCAGGTGCGCGGCCACCACACCGCCGACGTAGCCGGCCCCGCCCGTCACCAGATATCGCATCCGCTCGCCACCTCTCGCAGTCGCCGGGCCGCCGTCTCGGGCGGCACGTCGTTGATGAACACACTCATGCCGGATTCCGAGCCCGCGAGGAACTTCAGCTTGCCGGAGGTCCGTCGGACGGTGAAAAGCTCGAGATGCAGCGCGAACTCCTCGCGCCGCGTGTCGCGCAACGGCGCCTGGTGCCAGGCGGCGATGTACGGCGTCGGTGGCTCGCCCGGGCCGAAGATCCGGTCGAAACGTCTCAACAGTTCCAGATAGACCTGTGGGAACTCTGTGCGCGCCGCGTCGTCCAGGGCTCGCAGGTCGGGCACCCGGCGCGTCGGGTAGAGGTGCACTTCGTACGGCCAGTGCGCGGCGTAGGGGACGAAGGCGATCCAGTGGTCGCCCTGGAGGACCACCCGTTCGGCCTCGTCGCGTTCCCGCCGGACGAGGTCGTCGAAGAGGTTGCGGCCGGTCTTCTCGCGGTGTGCGGCGGCGGAGCGCTGCATCAGCGCGGTGCGCGGGGTGGTGAAGGGATAGGCGTAGATCTGGCCGTGCGGGTGGCCGAGGGTGACGCCGATCTCGGCACCGCGGTTCTCGAAGCAGAAGACCTGTTCGACGTGCGGGAGTCCGGCGAGTTCGGCGGTGCGGTCGGTCCAGGCCGCCAGGACCAGGGCGGCGTGCTCCTCGGTGAGGTCGGCGAACGAGGCGTCGTGGTCGGGGGTGAAGCAGACGACCTCGCAGCGGCCGGACCCGCCGGCGAGCGAGGGGAAGCGGTTCTCGAAGACCACGACGTCGTAGTCGCTGTCGGGGATCTCGCTGTGCCTGCCGTCGCGGGATGGGCACAGCGGGCATGCGTCGGCGGGCGGGTGGTACGTGCGGCCCTGGCGGTGCGAGGCGATGGCGACCGCGTCGCCGAGCAGGGGGTCGTGGCGGATCTCGGAGGTGGTGGAGATCGGGTCGAGGGGCCGCCGGTCGACGGCCTCGCGGAGGGTCCCGTCCCGGGAGTCGTAGTAGACCAGCTCACGTCCGTCGGCGAGCCGGGTCGACGTCTTCTTCACTCCGGGCTCCTCACGGCCGCTCCAACATAACCACACACAAGAAACCACAATCAAACATCGCCGGTCAACAGGTGCCACCGAGCCCACTCACGGAGGCGGAAACGACAAAAGGGCGGCGGAAGATCCGCCGCCCACAGGCACTCGACCGGGAAGCTCAGAGGAAGTCGGGACTCTTCGGCAGGTCCGCGGCACGGTCCAGCAGACCCGTGCGGGCCGCGAGCGCGGCCGCCTCCAGCCGGGACCCGACGCCCAGCTTCATCAGCACCCGCTGCACATGCGTCCGCGCGGTGCTCGGCGCGATGCCCATGCCGGCCGCGATCAGTCGGGTGTCCTCGCCCTCGGCGACCCGGACCAGGACCTCCACCTCGCGCGGGGTGAGCAGCTGCAGGAGCCGCTGCCCCTCGTCGTCGGGCTGCGCGGCCGGGTTGAGCAGCTCGGTGAACGCCCCCTGGAGCAGTTGCGGCGCCACGGCCGCCTCTCCCGCCCTGGCCTTGATCATGGCGCGCTCGACGCCCTCGATGCGCTCGTCGTGGCGTACGTACCCCGAGGCGCCGGCCGCGAAGGCCGCGGCGATCCCCCGCGGGCTGGGCACCGGCCCGAGCACCACCACGGCCACCTGCGGCCGCTCCCGCTTGATCCGCACGATCGGATCGAAGACGCCCGGCTCGGCAGGGGTGGCCGTGCCCATCAGGCACACCTCGGGCGCCCGGTTCACCACGAGCTCCGCCGAGCCCGCCGTGGGCGCGGCCGCCGCGAGCACCCGGTGCCCGCGCAGCTTCAGCGCCGAGGCGAGCGCCTCGGCGAGTAGTCGGTGGTCATCGACCACCATGAGCCGCACGCCCATCGAGCATCCCCCCACTCCCCCGGGACCGGCCCCCCGCCGCCCCCAGCCCTGTTGCCCCGGCAAGCTACACGCTTGTTCGACATTGCGCGCCCCTTACTTGTCAGAAGCCCCCCAGAATGTCGAATTCTTCGTCAAACAGGGCTACTTGCGGCTCACGAAGTGGACGGCCCGGCACATCGCGGGTGCGATGTGCCGGGCCGTCCGGAGCGTGTCGACCAGCCGTCGGCGGGTCAGTTGGTGGTGTACGACAGCACCAGGTACTTCTTGTCGCCGCCGGTCGTGGTCTGCTTCGACACCAGGTCGTCGGCGATGAACAGCCGGCCCGAGGCGTAGCGGATCTCGGAGGACTCCAGCGAGAAGCTGCGCTCCGCGTCACGGACCGCCTCGTCCGCCGGATTCTCCATCAGCACCGTCTGCTTGAAGCTGCCGCCGTCGATGCTGACGATCTGTCCGCCCTTGTCGTACGGCGGGATCTTGTAGGCGATGATGTTGCCGCCGTCCATGCGGATCGGGAACAGCGTCGAGCGTTCGCCCGCGTCGGCCTTGTCGCTCGTGGCCTTTCCGGTGGCGAGGTCGAAGGAGACGATCTCGTTGGTGTCGCCGTACTCGCCGCTGCCCTCGTGGGCCTCGGTGGGCAGGTAGAGCCGGCCGTTGCCGACGACGACCCGGATGCAGGACTCCACTTCCTGGTCGCACTCGGCCGAGAACCGGTCGCCGGGCGCGGTGATCTTGGACTTCAGCTTGCCGGTCTTCTCGTCGATCACGAAGAAGTCGGAGATGCCCGAACCGTCACCGGCGGTACGGCCGACGTCGGCGGAGACGACCAGCGGCTTGGTGGAGACGATGCCGACGTACTCCACACCGGCCGGCATCTTGTACGAGGAGAGCGGCGCGCCCGTGGCCGGGTTGAGGTTCTGCATGAGGACGTACTGGCTCTCGTACGGGCCGCACTTGCGGGCCGCGACGAGGGCGTCACCGCCGCCGTAGCCCATGTCGTAGCAGTTCTCGGCGTTGTTCTCCGGCTGCCAGAGCTGCTTGCCGGTGGCGAGGTCCCAGGCCGCGCCGCCGTCGGTGCCGCCCGCGGCGACCGTGCCGGCGCCGATGGTGATCTCGTTGAACTTCACCTTGTCGTCACCGGCGGCGCTGCCGGAGACGGACTTGCGCCACAGCAGCTTGCCGGTGTTGAGGTCGACGGCGCCGACCTCGGTGCACGGCTGGAAGTACCGGGGCGCGACGGCCTTGGCGGGCTCGAAGGCGATCGCCGTCTTGTTGTCCTTGGTGGTGTGCTTCGACGCGGCGCAGATCTGGCCCGGGAGCGGGAGCGTCCAGACCGGGGTGCCCTTGTCGAGGTCGTAGCCGACGAGCGAGTTGAACGCCGGCTTGACGTACACCTTGTCGGTGACCCAGGAGCCGCCGAAGTCCGTGATGTCGGGGACCTTGGGCTGCGGGTGCTGGAAGGCCACCCTGCTCTTGACGTTGGCGGGCGCCTTCTCCTTGCCTCCGCCGCCGGCCGGGTTCTTGTCGCCGCCACCGCCCTGCGTGGCGCCGGAGCTGGTGCCCTTGGCGTCGTCCGTCTTGTCGTCGCCGCTGCTGGAGGCGTACCAGACGCCACCGGCGATGATCAGGACCACCGCGACGGCCGCGGCGATGATGATCTGCATCTGCGTGGACAGCTTCTTGCCGCCGGAGCCGCCGGGCTGCGGGGGCATCGGCTGCTGCATGGGCGCCGTCGGGTAGCCGTAGCCGTACTGCGGCGGCTGCCCCGGGACCTGGGCCGGCTGCTGCATGGGCGCCGTCGGGTAGCCGTAGCCGGGGGGCTGGCCGGGCGGGGGCGTCTGCGGGTATCCGTACGCCGGGTTCTGCGGCGGCGGGGTGGGCGCGCCGAAGCCGCCCGGGGCGGGGGCCCCGGGGGGAACGTCCTGCGGGGCGCCGAAGCCTCCCCCCTGCGGGGGCGGGCCCTGCGGCGGGCCGGGCGGCTGGTTCGGCGGCGGCCCGGGGGGCTGGTTGGGCGGCGGCGGTGGCTGCGTCATCGTGTGCGTACCTCTGGGACTCTGCGGAGGGGACGGAGGGAAGGGGGGACGTCGGGGCCCGGGGCGGTGCGTCGGCGGGACGCGGTCACTTGCCGAAGCCCATCATCGTCTTCGTCTCCTTCTCCTCCTGGTCGTTGCGCGCGCTGACCCGGCCGCCGGCGATGACGAACCGGCCGTTGTCGTAGGCGTACGACGGGTCGTAGAAGTCGCGCTCGATCTCGGCCGTCGACGCCGGGTGCTGCAGCAGCACCTTGGGGCTGCCGCCGGTGGGGGCGAGCGTGGCGACCGCGCCGCCGCGCTCCCGCGAGGCCTCCATGTAGACCAGGACGTTGCCGGCCTCCATGCGCAGCGGGGTCATGGTCTTCCCCTCGCCCGCGGGCGCGCGCCACTTGGGCTTGCCGGTACCGAGGTCGAACGCCACGACCTCGTTGGTGCCGTCGACGAGCTGGGTGGGCTCCGTCGACATGTAGAAGGTGTTGGCGTCGGCGGCGACGCCGGTGCAGCCTTCCAGGTTCTGGCCGAAGACGATGAAGGTGCCGCCGCACTTGGGGCGGAACTTGTCCTTCTTGTCGCTCACGAGCGCCGAGCGGAACTTGCCGGTGTCCGTGAGGGCGACGATGTTCCAGCTCTTCTTCGCCTCGTTGGTCAGGGAGATGACCAGCGGGCTGACCGAGTAGACCTTGTCGACCTCCCAGCCGCGGTTGACCTTGTAGGTCCACTTCGGCTTGCCGGTCTTGGGGTCGACCTCGCTGACCTCGTGCTGCGGGTTGTTGTAGTCGTCGACGGGGCAGCTGGAGGCGGCGATGAGCTTCGCACCGCCCGCGAACGCGAACGGCTTGCAGCCGTCGGCCGGCCGGCCGAAGAGCTGCTTGCCGGTCGTCATCGAGAAGCCGTACGAGTTGCCGGTGCCGGCGGCGGTCACCGTGTCGCCGCTGATGGCGAGGGTGATGTCGGACAGAGCGCTGAAGCCGGTGCCCTTCGGCACGGGCGTCTTCCAGCCCGCCTTGCCGGTCTTGAGGTCGATCTGCTGCAGGACGGCGCAGTCGGCCTTGTCGGTGGTGCCGTCCTTGACGCCGATGACGAGCGCACCGGCCGGCGTGGCCGAGACGGGCGCGGCGCAGACCTCGGCGCTGAACGGCACTTCCCACTTCTTCGCGCCGTCGGACATGGAGTAGCCCGCGACGCTCTTGTACATGGCCTTGACGACGGTGTCGCCGACGATCCACGGGCCGAACACGTCCGAGCCGTTGCGCGGCAGGTCCACGTCGTTCTTGACGAGGAACTGCACCTTCGCCTCGCCCGGCTTGCGCCCGGCGTTGAGGTCGTCGTCGGCATCGCGGCCGTCGCCGCTGCCGTCGCCCTGGTCGACGGACTCGGAGCCGTTGGGCTTCGGCGGCGCGGAGTGGGAGCCCTTGGCGTCGGGCTTCCCCTCGTCGCTGTCACTGCCCACGGCGAACCAGACGCCGCCGCCGACGACCAGCAGGCCGGCGACCGCCGCGCCGATGATGAGGCCGGGCTTGCCCTTGAAGAAGCCACCGCCGCCGTTGCCGGGCGGGGTGGGGGCGCCGGGGTACTGCGGCTGGGTCGGGAACCCGCCGTAGGGGCCCGGCTGCTGGCCGTACGGTCCCGGCTGCGGGGCGTACGGGCCCGGCTGGCCGTACGGGCCGGGCTGCTGCTGGCCGGGAGCCTGCGGGTAGCCGTAACCGGGCTGCCCGGGAGGAGTCTGCGGATAGCCGTATCCCGGCGCGCCGGGCGGCTGGGCGCCGGGCAGCGGGCTCTGCGGCGGAGGGCCGGCCGGGGCCGACGGCGCGCCCTGCGGCGGCGCGGGCGACTGCGGCGCGGCCGGCGGGACCGGCGGCATCTGCGGCGGGACCGGAGGCTGGGCGGGCTGCTGCGGGAACCCCTGCTGCGGGTCCTGCGGGGACCCGAAGCCGCCCCCCTGCGGCGGTTGCTGGCTGGGCGGCTGACTCATCAGCGCTTCCCCCTTCGTGCGGTCCGCTGGCCGACCGGTCTCCCCCGCGATTCCGGCGCGCACGTACCGCCGGAAAGGAGCGAATCGGACATGGATTCCGCAGTGTTACGTGAGTCGAGCGGGGCTTCTTTCTATCACTCGGGCCCCTCGCACAAGGGGCCGGTCCGCCCCTGTTCCCAAGGGAGGACCGGCCTGTGATGCCCTTGTTATCGGCTCTCCACGCCTTCTCTACGGGTGCGCCCGGCTAGGCGTCCTCGGCGAGTTCCAGCCACCGCATCTCCAACTCCTCACGCTGCGTGGCCAGTTCCCGGAGCTCGGCGTCCAGTTTCGCCACCTTTTCGAAGTCCGTTGCGTTTTCGGCGATTTGAGCGTGCAGTTTGCCCTCCTTGTCGGAGACCTTGTCGAGCTGGCGCTCGATCTTCTGCAGCTCCTTCTTCGCCGCACGGGCGTCACCGGCGGACTTCTCCTTGGCGGGCGCGGCCGCGGCCGCCGGGGCGGGTACCGCCGCCTCGATCATCCGCCGACGGCGCTCCAGGTACTCGTCGATGCCGCGGGGCAGCATGCGCAGGGTCTGGTCGCCGAGCAGCGCGAAGGTGCGGTCGGTGGTGCGCTCGACGAAGAAGCGGTCGTGGGAGATGACGACCATCGAACCGGGCCAGCCGTCGAGCAGGTCCTCCAGCTGCGTCAGCGTCTCGATGTCGAGGTCGTTGGTCGGCTCGTCGAGGAACAGGACGTTCGGCTCGTCCATCAGGAGCCGCAGCAGCTGCAGCCGGCGCCGCTCGCCGCCGGAGAGGTCGCCGACCGGCGTCCACTGCTTCTCCTTGGCGAAGCCGAACTGCTCGCAGAGCTGTCCGGCCGTCATCTCCCGGCCCTTGCCGAGGTCGACGCGGTCGCGGATCTGCTGGACGGCCTCCAGCACCCGCAGCTGCGCGGGGAGTTCGGTGACGTCCTGCGAGAGGTAGGCGAGGCGCACGGTCTTGCCGACGACGATCCGGCCGGCCGCCGGCTGGACCTCCCCCTGGGTGCGGGCGGCCTCGGCCAGCGCCCGCAGCAGTGAGGTCTTGCCCGCGCCGTTGACGCCGACCAGGCCGATGCGGTCGCCCGGACCGAGCTGCCAGGTCAGATGCTTCAGCAGCTGCTTGGGCCCCGCCGTCACGGTCACGTCCTCGAGGTCGAAGACGGTCTTGCCGAGCCGGGCGCCCGCGAACCGCATCAGCTCAGAGGTGTCGCGGGGCGGCGGCACGTCCGCGATGAGGGCGTTCGCCGCCTCGATCCGGAAGCGGGGCTTGGAGGTGCGGGCGGGCGCCCCGCGGCGCAGCCAGGCGAGCTCCTTGCGTACCAGGTTCTGCCGCTTGACCTCTTCGGTCGCGGCGATGCGCTCGCGCTCGGCGCGCGCGAAGACGTAGTCCGAGTAGCCGCCCTCGTACTCGTGGACCGTGCCGCGCTGCACGTCCCACATGCGGGTGCAGACCTGGTCGAGGAACCAGCGGTCGTGGGTCACGCACACCAGCGCGGACCTGCGGGCCTGGAGGTGCCCCGCGAGCCAGGCGATGCCCTCCACGTCCAGGTGGTTGGTCGGCTCGTCGAGGACGATGAGGTCCTGCTCGGCGATGAGGAGCTTGGCGAGGGCGATACGGCGCCGCTCGCCGCCGGAGAGCGGCCCGATGACGGTGTCGAGACCCTTCTCGAACCCGGGCAGGTGCAGATCGCCGAAGAGGCCGGTGAGCACGTCGCGGATCTTGGCGTTGCCGGCCCACTCGTGGTCGGCGAGGTCACCGATGACCTCGTGGCGGACGGTCGCCCCGGGGTCGAGCGAATCGTGCTGGGTGAGCACCCCGAGCCGCAGTCCGCCGCTGTGCGTGACGCGTCCGCCGTCCGCCTCCTCCAGCTTGGCGATCATCCGGATGAGGGTGGTCTTGCCGTCGCCGTTGCGCCCGACGACACCGATCCGGTCCCCCTCGGAGACGCCGAGGGAGACTCCGTCGAGCAGGGCACGGGTGCCGTACACCTTGCTGACTGCCTCGACATTGACCAGATTGACGGCCATTTCACTCCTGTAACGGGGACGGGGGACGGGCACCTCCCCTCGGCGGACCGGGAGCGGCGGAGGGTCGACCTACCAGGGTAGTCGCCGGGCGGGGTGCGGTAGCGTGCGCCGTTCGTCCGAGCTCGGGGGTGGGTCTGCAATGGCGCGGCACAGGGTGCGCGGAATCGTTTCGGTGGTGGCGGCCGGGATGGCTCTGGCGGGCTGCTCCCAGGCCCCGGACGAGGGCGGGAAGGGAGACGGGCGCACGGCCGCGAAGTCCTCCGCCCCGGCCGCTCCGGCGGCTTCCCGGGGCGTCCCGCTCGGTGGCCCGGGAACGCCGTGCGCGCTGCCCGTCACCTTCGAGGCGGCCACCGGGTGGACGGCGGAGAAGGTGACGGCCGCCGCCGATCCCGAGTGGGGCGATCTGGCCAGGCAGGGCTCGGTCGAGCTGGTCTGCGAGGTCGACGCCAAGCCGGCCGGTCACATCGGCTTCCTGCGTGTCTGGACCGGCAAGGACGCGGCCGCCGAGCCGCGCACGGTGCTGGAGGACTTCGTGGCGGCCGAGAAGAAGGCCGGCGGGGTCCGGTACCGCGAGACGACGGCGGGTGACCTCCCGGCCACGGAGGTCACCTACACGATCACCAGCGAGTTCCTGGACGAGCCGAAGGAGGAACGGGCCTTCGCCGTGGTCACCCCGCGCGGCGCGGTGGTGGTGCACCTGGGGGGCCTGGACTCGGGGGAGCACCGGGCGATGCTGCCCGCGTACGACCTCGCCAGGCGCACCCTCGCCCAGGCCCGCTGACCCCCGGCGCGGCGGGGAGCCGCCGACGGGGTCTCAGGGCCGGGCGAGGATGTCGCCGACCCGGTGCGCGTAGACGACCCGTCCGCAGGGCGAGCCGGCGTCGGTGCAGGTCGGGTCCGCGCTGTTCATACGGTGCTCACTCAGCGACCAGAGCAGTTGCACCCCGTCCGGCCGGCTCGTGCCGTGCTCGAAGTAGAGGTCCTCCGGGCCCACCGCGGTGGTGATGTTGCTGCCGTAGTCCACCATGCGGCCGCCGGAGATCTGGGCGCGGCGCAGGCTGCCGCTGTTGTGCAGCCAGCTGCGGTTGAAGTAGTACATGCCGTCGTAGCGGGCCGCGCCCTGGGTGAGGTCGCGAGGCAGGTAGTACGCCTCCGACGCCTTGACCACGCCGTCGGTCGTCCGCAGCAGTCCGGTGCTGTCGTCGATGGGCAGCGCGCCGACCCGGCCCTTCTCGGTCAGGGTGTCGGTGGAGTCGCAGTACTCGCCCATGACCAGCGCGGGGGCGGCGGCGTCACTGCGGTCGATCGAGATGTAGGAGGCCTTGGGGGCGCCGGTCGCGACGCAGGTCGTCGTGGAGGAGGAGTTGCCCTGCGGGGCGACGAACTTGTACGAGGCCACCTGCGGCATCACATAGCGGTAGGTGTGGCTGTAGTAGACGTTGTTCTGGCGGCCGATCTTCGCCTCGTCCGTGACGTTGCTCTTCAGGCCGTCGAGGGTGGTGTCGTCCACCGAGGCGTTCTGGTCCGGGTTGAGGTCCAGGACGGAGCGCATGTCGAAGACGCGCAGACCGTTGATCGTGTCGGCGATGTACAGGTAGTACCTGTACCAGGCGATGCCGCCGGCGTGGACGTTGACCGCCTTGTACGAGATGTGGTTGTACGCGTTGTAGTACGGCTCGACCAGGAGGACGTGACGGTACCGGCGGCCGTCGGGGTCGCCCGGCACCTGGGTCTCCGGGTCGAGGAACGACAGCCGGACGCCCCTGCCTCCCGCCTTGTCGTACCAGGAGGTGATCACCGGCCTGCTGTCGCCCCACAGTTCGTCGGCCTGGGCGTCCGAGACACCGGTGATGCCCTGCGGAACCCATTCCTCGGTGTCGGCGTCGCCGGCGGCCCAGCAGAACTTCTTGACCGGGGCCAGGGGCGTGGTGCTGTCGCCGGTGCCGAACGGGTCCGTGGTGCAGGACCCGCCCGTCTTGGCGACCCGGTTGCCCTGTGCGAGCAGGTTCTGGACGCCCTGCGTCGGGAGGGCGGCCTTCAGGTCCGCGACCCGGCCGCTCAGATCCGGCCCGGGCCTGAGGTCGAAGGAGGACGCGGTCGCCGGGTCGCCGGGGGTGGCGGCCTGCGCGGGGGTACCGGAGAGGGGCACCGAGAGGATCGCCGCGGCGAGTGCGGCCACCCGGCCGGCCCGCCGGAGGAAGGACGTGCGAGACGCCGTCATGTTCTGCCTTTGCTCGGGGGGAGGAGGCCGTAGATCATCCCAACCCCTCGGCTGTCGTGTCCAGGACACAACCGGCGCGCGCCCGCACGCGTCCGGGTTGCGAGGATCGCGCGCGGCGGTGATGACGGGACGTCAGGATGCCTCAGTGCGAGACCGGTTGGCTTCGGCCTTCGCGCCTCCGCACGGCAGCCCGCTCCACCAGGACCCAGCCCGCGAGCGCCATGGCCACCGCCACCGGCGCGGTGACGTGGACGGCTATCAGCAGCGCCGAGCGGCCTTCGAGGAGCCCGCCGAAGCCGACCATCGACAGGCCGAGGACGCCGAACAGGCACAGGGTGACGCCGAGTGCCGCCAGCGGGCCGGAGGCCGGGGAGGCGACCGGGGGAGCCGCGCCTGCCGCGGGCCGGGCAGCCGGGCGTTCGAAGCGGCGGAAGGCCGCGACGAGCAGGGCCGTCAGGGCGGCCGCCACGGCGATCCGGACCGGCACCTGCGCCCACCACGCCGGGGAGGCCGGAGCGGGCATCGGGACGTCCAGGGCGAGCATGGCGCCGTACACACCGAGCATCGCGCTCAGGTGCCACAGGAAGGCCGTCATGGCGATGCCGTTCGCCGCGACGACCGCGCGCCAGACCGCCGCGCGGCGCGCGAACCGGGTGCCGGGGCCCTTGGCCAGTTCGACCGCCCCGACCAGCCAGATGCCGTGGCACAGCAGCGCCAGCGTCGGCGGGGCCATGTTGGAGACCTTCTCGCCCGGCATGCCGACCATGGACAGCGGGTACGGGCCGAACGCGACCAGGGCCGCCGCGGCCGCCAGACCACCCAGGGCCAGCGCGGACGGTACGCGGATGCGGCCGTCGGCCCGCAGGAAGCCCAGTTGGTGGACGGCCAGCCAGACGAAGGCGAAGTTCAGGAACTCCACATGGGGAACGCCCGCCGCGAAGCGCAGGGCGTCGACGGTGGCGGCCGCCGCCACCAGGGCGCCGAACGCGCCCCAGCCGTACCGTTCGTGCAGCTTCAGCAGCGGCGGGGTGAACGCCACCATGGCCAGGTAGATGCCGATGAACCACAGTGGCTGGGCCACCAGGCGCAGCGCCACGCCCGTCAGGCCGGAGCCGCCACCCGCGAGCTGGACGACCAGCGCCGCGGCCGCCCAGATCAGGATGAACGCCATGGTGGGCCGCAGCAGCCGCTGCAGCCGTCCGCGCAGGAACGCCGAGTAGACCGGCCGGGACCGGTAGGACAGGGCGTGCGAGAAGCCGCCGACGAAGAAGAACACCGGCATGATCTGCAGCACCCAGGTCAGCGGCTGCAGGGCGGGCACGACCGCGAGGAGGTTGCCCACGCCGCCGTCGGCGGTGACGGCGGCCATCAGCCAGTGGCCGAGGACCACGGTCCCGAGGGACGCGACCCGCAGGAGGTCGATGTAACGGTCCCGGCTGTCAGGGGTGTTGGCGGCGAGCTCGGAGACGCTGGTTCCCATGCGGGTACGGTGCCGTGCGGTACCGCACCCGCGTCAGCGCGTTCGTACTCAGTTACGGATCTGAGTAGCCCCCGGCGCCGGGGACGTCGCCACGCGGGCCGCCCGGCAGGTGCCCGAGCCGAGCAGTGCCCCGGCGACCGCGGCCGCCGCGTCCTCGTCCTTCACCAGGAACGCCGTCGTGGGCCCCGAGCCCGAGACCAGGCCCGCGAGTGCACCCGCCGCCGTGCCCACCGCGAGGGTGTCGGCGAGCGAGGGGCGCAGCGAGAGAGCGGCGGGCTGGAGATCGTTGGTGAGGGCGCCGGCCAGCGCGCCGGTGTCGCCGGTGCGCAGCGCGTCCAGGAGGGCGGGCGAGGCGGCCGGGGGCGGGACCTCCCGGTCCGCCGCGAGCCGGTCGAACTCGCCGTACACGGCCGGGGTCGACAGTCCGCCGTCGGCGACCGCGAACACCCAGTGGAACGTCCCGCCGACCTCCAGCGGGGTCAACCGCTCACCGCGGCCGGTGCCCAGCGCGGCCCCGCCGACGAGGCTGAACGGCACATCGCTGCCGAGCTCGGCGCAGATGTCCAGCAGTTCGTCCCGCGCGGCGCCCGTCCCCCACAGCGCGTCGCAGGCGAGCAGGGCGCCCGCGCCGTCGGCGCTGCCGCCGGCCATGCCGCCGGCCACCGGGATGTCCTTGTCGATGTGGATGTGCACGTCCGGGGAGAGGCCGTGCCGGGCGGCGAGCGCGACGGCGGCCCGGGCGGCGAGGTTCGAGGCGTCCAGCGGCACCTGGCCGGCGTCCGGCCCCGAGCAGGTGACGCGCAGCCCGTCGGCGGGGGCGACCGTCACCTCGTCGTACAGCGAGACGGCGAGGAAGACGTTCGCCAGGTCGTGGAAGCCGTCGGGGCGCGCGGCGCCGACCGCGAGCTGGACGTTGACCTTCGCCGGGACTCGTACGGTGATGCTGCGGTTCACGCCTTGGCCTCCGCGATGCGTGCGAACTCTTCGACGGTGAGGGACTCGCCCCGCGCCTGGGGGGAGATGCCGGCGGCGACCAGCGCGGCCTCGGCGGCGGCGGGCGAACCGGCCCAGCCGGCCAGTGCGGCGCGCAGGGTCTTGCGGCGCTGGGCGAAGGCGGCGTCGACGACCGCGAAGACGTCCTTCTTGGACGCGGTCGTCCTGATCGGCTCCGAGCGGCGCACCAGCGAGACCAGCCCCGAGTCGACGTTGGGGGCGGGCCAGAAGACGTTGCGGCCGATGGCCCCGGCCCGCTTCACCTCGGCGTACCAGTTCGCCTTGACCGACGGCACGCCGTAGACCTTGTTGCCGGGCTGGGCGGCGAGCCGGTCGGCGACCTCGGCCTGGACCATGACGAGGGTCCGCTCGATGGTCGGGAAACGGTCGAGCATGTGGAGCAGGACCGGCACGGCGACGTTGTACGGCAGGTTCGCGACGAGCGCGGTCGGCGGCGGGCCGGGCAGTTCCTCGACGAGCATCGCGTCGGAGTGGACGAGTGAGAACCGGGGTGCCCGGGCGGGCATACGGGCCGTGATGGTGCCGGGCAGGGCCGCGGCGAGGACGTCGTCGATCTCGACGGCGGTCACCCGGTCCGCGGCCTCCAGCAGCGCCAGGGTCAGCGATCCGAGGCCGGGCCCGACCTCCACGACGACATCGTCGGGACGCACCTCGGCCGTGCGGACGATGCGCCGCACGGTGTTGGCGTCGATGACGAAGTTCTGGCCGCGCTGCTTGGTGGGGCGTACGCCCAGCGCTGCGGCCAGTTCACGGATGTCGGCGGGGCCGAGGAGTGCGTCGGGCTCAGTGGTGCTCACCGATACAGCCTACGGCCGCAGTGCGGCCACGGGCTCGGCCCCCGCTGCACGTAGAGCTTCTTCGCCCGGTATGTCTGCTCGGAGGCGGGGGCGCCCTGGGCGGTGCCGGTGCCTCCCAGTGAGCGCCAGGTGGTGGGGTCGAACTGGTAGAGCCCGCCGTAGGTGCCGGAGGAGTCGACGGCGTTCGGGCGGCCACCGGACTCGCACTGGGCGAGCGCGTCCCAGTCCAGGTCGTCGGCCCCGGCGACGGAGGTGGGCATGGGCTTGGTGCCGACCTTCACCAGCTGGGTGACGGGCTCGCGCACCGTCTCCTCGCCGATCCTGCGCGGCTTCTGCCGGACGCCGTTGACCGTGCGCACGGAGTAGGTGACGCGGCGCGAGCCCTGCCGGCCCTGGCGCTCGACGACCTCGGTGCCGGTGAAGAGGTCGGGGTCGCTGACCCGCTCCACGTCGTAGGGGATGGGCTCCTCGCGGACTTCCCGGGTGCCGGTGATCCGCATGACGGTGACGGTCTGGCCGTCGCGGGGGAAGCTGCCGGGCGGTACGGAGGTGGTGTCCTGGCCGGCGAGGGCGATGCCGGCATGTTCGAGGGCCTCGCGGACGGTGGCGGCGTTGGTGCGGACGGTGCGCTCACGGCCGTCGGCCATGAACGTCACGGTCCGCTCGGTGCGCACGTCGAGGGTGAGTCCCTTGCGGGAGATCGCGGACGAGCGCGCCACCGACAGATAGGCCCCCTCGGCGCGCACCCCGAGCAGGCGCAGTGCCTCGTCGACGGTGCGGGCCGTGGTCCATACCTGGCGGCGCTGCCCGTCGAGGGTGAGGAGGACGGGCCTGCCGTAGCGCACGACCACCTCGTCGCCACTGGCCAGGGCCTCGCCGGGGGCGGGGGCGACGACGTCGTGGGCGCCGACGGCGAGGCCTTCGTCGTCGAGGAGCTCGGAGACGTCGTCGGCGAAGGTGTGCATGGTGCGCGGCACACCGTCGACGCTGAGCCGCACGGCCTTGTCGTTGGCGATGAACGCGCTGGTGCCGCCGGCGAGGAAGGCGACGACGAGGGCCTGCGGGACCAGTCGCCGCAGCCCCGGGCCGCCGCCGGGCCCGGCTGCCCGGCGCCGCCGGGCAGCCCGCCGGGCCCCGGCCCGCGGCCCGGGGACGGCCGCGGCGCGCCGAGCGCCCGGACCGGGGCCGGGGCCGGCTCCGACCGGGCTGGTGAGGGGCTGGACGCCGTGACCGAAGCTGGTGGCGGAGGTGGTGGGCAGGGTGGCCGTCAGCGGTCCGGCACCCGCGTGGGAGGCGGCACCGGCGTGGGAGGCGGAAGCCGCGTCGGGGGCGGCACTGGCATGGGAGGCGGCACCGGCGTGGGAGGCGGCAGCGGCGTACGGGCCGCCGCCGGCATACGGGGCGGCGGCCGTCTGTGCGGCGAAGGCGTCGAAGCCGTGCGCGGAGCCGTGGGTCGGACCCGCGGTGTCCACGCCGGGAGCGGGATACGGGGCGGGCCCGGGCGGGGGCGGCGGCGACGGGGCCGGCACCTGGAGGGCGAGCAGCGTCGCCGCGTCGGGGTCGACGGGAGGCCCCGGAGGGAAGGCGAGCGGGTCGTAGGCGTAGCCGTAGCCGTAGCCGTAGGACTGCGCCGGGGGCGCGGGGGCCGGTGGCGCGTCGACCCCGTGTGCGGCGGCTCGCGCGGCGGCTCGGTGACTGCCCGGTGAGTTGCTCACGAGGCCGGGACCCTAGCGGAGGGGCGGTCACCGTCCAAAGCGACTCGACTACACTGTGTTGTCGACGCTACCCTGTGACGCCCCACCCGGGGGCTCCGCTGTTATCGGTCAGTAATCAAAGGCGCGCGCCGTGTTGACGGCGATCGCCGCCGACATGGTGTCCTCGTCGACGCCCTTGACCGCCGCCATGGCGCGGACCGTGATCGGAACGAGATACGGGGCGTTGGGCCGTCCGCGGTACGGCACGGGCGTCAGGAACGGCGCGTCCGTCTCGACCAGCACGAGGCCGAGGGGGGCGACGGCGAGCGCGTCGCGCAGCGGCTGGGCGTTCTTGAAGGTCACGTTGCCGGCGAAGGACATGTAGTAGCCGTTGGCCGCACAGATCGCGGCCATCTCGGCGTCGCCGGAGTAGCAGTGGAAGACGGTGCGCTCGGGGGCTCCGGCGTCCGCGAGGATGCGCAGCACATCGGCGTGGGCGTCGCGGTCGTGGATGACGAGGGCCTTGCCGTGCCGCTTGGCGATCTCGATGTGGGCGCGGAAGGAGCGCTCCTGGGCGGCCATGCCCTCGGGGCCGGTGCGGAAGTGGTCGAGCCCGGTCTCGCCGACCGCCTTGACGTGGTCCAGGGCGGCCAGCCGGTCGATCTCGGCGAGGGCGTCGTCGAGCGCCGTGTCGCCGCCCGCCTCGCGGGCGCCCTGCCTGGACCATCCGTCGGGGTCGCCCAGCACGATGCGCGGGGCCTCGTTGGGGTGGAGCGCGACGGCGGCATGCACGTTGTCGTACGCGGCGGCGGTCTCGGCCGCCCACTGGGAGCCCTTGATGTCGCAGCCCACCTGGACCACGGTGTCGACACCCACGGCGGCGGCCCGCGTCAGGGCCTCCTCCACGGTGCCGGACTGCATGTCCAGGTGGGTGTGGGAGTCGGCGACCGGGACCCCGAGGGGTTCCGGCAGCGGCGGCGGGGCGTCCTTGGAACTCATGCCCCGATCGTACGAGGGTTCAGCGACGGCTCACTTGCGGTGGAAGGGGTGCAGCAGATCCGAGAGGTGCCAGTGGTGCGGCTCCGGCGCGGCGCCCTCCTCCGGGCTTTCCTCCGCGGTCACCCGGTGGGGTCGCTGGCCGGTCGGACCGGCCGGGGCCACGGGCTCGGCGGTGTCGGTGGTTTCGGCGGTCCCGGGCGGCTTCTTGGTGTGCGGGACACCCTTCTCCGCCTGGGTGGCCAGCAGGTCGAGCACCGAACGGACCGAGGAGACCTGACCGGCGCGCATGATGCGGACGACGTGGGAACCGCAATTGGTGCAGGTGGGTTGGGAGAGCGGGGACGGGACGCGGGCCCCATTCGATTTGTACACCACGAATTCGTGGCCTGATGCATCCGTGTGGTGCTCTATGTCGTACGCCTGTTCCCAGCCGTATCCGCACCTCATGCAGGCGAAGGCATATTCCTCATGGGCGACCGGAGTGCTCGTGGTCTCGCTCATGCCAGCTCCTTTCCACTGAACCAGTGGACGCCTTCAGCGGCGGGAGTGCACCAGCATCTGTCAAACATTGAACCGGTTTTTGGACTTCCCATGCCGAGAGGCCAGCCGCGCGGTCGGAGGCTTTGCCTTTCACGATAGACCTTTACCGTGCGAAGGGCTGCCTTCAGGGCGTCGGGGCGTTCTTCGCCGCCACGACCGCGTCGAAGACCTCGCGCTTCGGCAGGCCCGCCTCGGCGGCGACCGCCGCGATGGCCTCCTTGCGCCGCTCCCCCGCCTCCTCGCGCACCCGCACCCGGCGCACCAGCTCCGCCGCGTCGAGCTCCTCGGGTCCGGTCTCCGGGGCGCCCTCGACCACGATCGTGATCTCGCCCCGCACCCCCTCGGCCGCCCACGCCGCCAGCTCCCCCAGGCCGCCGCGCCTCACTTCCTCGTACGTCTTGGTCAGCTCGCGGCAGACGGCGGCCCGCCGGTCCGCGCCGAACACCTCGGCCATGGCGGCGAGCGTGTCGTCGAGCCGGTGCGGGGCCTCGAAGTAGACGAGCGTGCGCCGCTCGTCCCCGACCTCGCGCAGCCGGCCGAGCCGCTCGCCGGCCTTGCGCGGCAGGAACCCCTCGAAGCAGAACCGGTCCACGGGCAGTCCCGAGAGCGCGAGCGCCGTCAGCACGGCCGACGGGCCGGGGACGGCCGTGACCCTGATGTCCTGCTCGACGGCGGCGGCGACCAGCCGGTAGCCCGGGTCGGAGACGGACGGCATGCCGGCGTCGGTGACCAGCAGCACCCGCGCGCCGCCCGCCAGCGCCTCGACCAGCTCCGGCGTACGGGCGGACTCGTTGCCCTCGAAGTACGACACGACCCGGCCCCGGGTGTGCACCCCGAGCGCCTGGGTGAGCCGCCGCAGCCGCCGGGTGTCCTCCGCGGCGACGATGTCGGCGGACTCCAGTTCGGCGGCGAGCCGCGGCGGCGCGTCCGCCACGTCACCGATCGGGGTTCCTGCGAGTACGAGCGTTCCGGTCACCGTTCCTGTCACAGGTGTCATCCTCGCAGCCCGGTCGAGCGACGCGCACAGGCGCGTTCCCTACGATGGCGCGGTGACCAGTACTGCGCCCAGGGCCCTGCACGAGCCGGACGCCGGGAAGGAGCCGCCCTCCTGGCAGCGGCGCCTGCGCCGGTTCGGCCATGCGCCGCGGCCGGTGATCGGGCTGCGTGAGCGGCTCGTGCCGTCGTACACACGCCCCTCGGAGCGGCTGTGGACGGTGCTCGGTGTGCCGCCGGCGCGGGCGGACCGGCTGTGGCGGCTGATGGCGTGGGGCGGGCCGCTGCTGGTGGCGCTGGTGGCCGGATGCCTGCGGTTCTGGAAACTGGGCGAGCCGAAGGCGGTGATATTCGACGAGACCTACTACGCCAAGGACGCCTGGGCCCTGATCAACCAGGGCTACGAGGGCAGCTGGCCCAAGGACGTCGACAAGGCGATCCTGCAGAACCCGGACGCGGTGGCGGTGCCGACCGATCCCGGGTACGTGGTGCATCCGCCCGTCGGCAAGTGGGTCATCGGTCTGGGCGAGTACCTCTTCGGGTTCGATCCGTTCGGCTGGCGGTTCATGGTCGCGCTGCTCGGCACCCTGTCGGTGCTGATGCTGTGCCGGATCGGCCGGCGGCTGCTGCGCTCCACGTTCCTCGGCTGCCTGGCGGGCGCCCTGATGGCGGTGGACGGGCTGCACTTCGTGATGAGCCGCACCGCGCTGCTCGACCAGGTGCTGATGTTCTTCGTGCTGGGGTCGTTCGGCTGTCTGCTGATCGATCGCGACTGGGCGCGGCGCGGACTCGCGGCGGCGCTGCCCGAGGACGACGACGGGGTGCTGCGGCCGGACAGGCACGTGGCGGAGACCCTGCGCCTGGGCCTGCGGCCGTGGCGGATCGCCGCCGGGCTGATGCTCGGCCTGGCGTTCGCGACGAAGTGGAACGGCCTGTACATCCTGGCGGCGTTCGGGGTCATGGCGGTGCTGTGGGACGCGGGCGCGCGCCGCACCGCCGGTGCCGTGCAGCCGTACCAGGCGGTGCTGAAGCGCGATCTGCTGCCGGCCTTCGTGTCGACCGTGCCGGTCGCGATCGGCACGTACCTGGCGTCCTGGACGGGCTGGATCGTCACCGACAAGGGGTACTTCCGGGACTGGGCGAGCACGTCGGGCAGGGACAGTTCCTGGTCGTGGCTGTTCCCGGACTGGCTGCGGAGCCTGTGGCACTACGAGAACGAGGTCTACAGCTTCCACGTCAGCCTGACGTCGGGTCACACCTACCAGTCGAACCCGTGGAGCTGGATCGTCCTCGGCAGGCCCGTCTCGTACTTCTACGAGGACCCGGCCGCCGGCCGGGACGGCTGCCCGGCCGACGCCACGGAGAAGTGCGCCCGCGAGGTGCTGGCGATCGGCACCCCGCTGCTGTGGTGGGCCGCGGCCTTCGCGGTCCTCTACGTCCTGTGGCGCTGGTTCTTCCGGCGGGACTGGCGGGCCGGGGCGATCGCCTGTGCGGTCGCGGCCGGGTGGGTGCCGTGGTTCCTGTACCAGGAGCGCACGATCTTCCTGTTCTACGCGGTGGTGTTCCTCCCCTTCCTGTGTCTCGCGGTGGCCATGATGATCGGCGCGATCCTCGGCCCCGGCGGGCCCCACGGCTCGGCCGAGCGGCGGCGGACGATCGGCGCGGTCGCCGCGGGCGTGCTGGTGCTGCTCATCGTCTGGAACTTCATCTACTTCTGGCCGCTGTACACGGGGCAGGCGATTCCGCTGGACGACTGGCGCAACCGGATGTGGCTGGACACCTGGGTCTAGGGCCGCGAACAGGGTGCGGCCGTCGGCCGCGCGCCCCGGGGGGGGCGGCGCCGGCGGCTGACACCGTGCAACTGTCAACTACCCCAACGCGGTTGCGCGCAATGGGCGAAATCCATAGATTTGTGGTAGCTACCGATTCTCCGGTGCGCTTTCACGTGTCCTGCCGTGCCCCGGCCCCCGGCCCGATGTCCGGCCGGCGGAGCATGACACCGCGCGACTCCGGTCCGTGCCGACCAGGAGTCGTACGCCACAGCCGCGCCCGAGGCGCCATGCCACGGCGTGGTACCCGGCGGACGGAGAGAGAGGCCGATCATGGCCAAGATCAACGTGCTCCTTGAAATCGAACCGTCGCATGCCGAACAGCGCGAGGGATTCGGTGCCTTCCGGGCCGCCGTAGCCTCCGAGACATCGGCGTTCGAGCAGGCCCGCTCCGAGCTCGACCTGGTGGCCGGGCTCGGTGTCGAGCCGAGCGAGAACTTCGTGCCCGTCCCCATGTTCAGCACACGCCTGGAGCAGGAGGGCCCGGGCCCCGAGCCGCTGCGCGACCTGCGGGAGTTCGCGGTCCCGGAGAGCAACCCCGACATGGCCCCCACCTCGGTGGTGCTGCCGGTGGAAGTCACCCCCACCAATCTGGAGGAGCTGGGCCGGCGTGACAACGTCCGGGTGTGGCCGAACTCTCCGCTGCACCTCTACGACGACGAGCAGAACCCGGCCGAACCCGGCACGGACGTCGAGGCGAACGCGTTCGACCTCGCCCGTTCCCGGACCGGCCTCGACTGCCGGCCGTTCCGCCCCGGAGCCACCATGGACACCGTCCGGGCCCTGCTGGGCGTCGCCAGGCCCTGGCAGGACGGCTTCCGCGGGCAGAACATCGTGGTCGGCATCATCGACGAAGGCGTGAACGGGCAGGTCTACCCGGTCGTCGGCGGCTTCACCCGCCCGGGAGCGGCCCTCCAGCCCGGGGCCGCGCCGATCACCAGCCACGGCTCGATGTGCGCCGCGGACGTCCTCGTCGCGGCACCCGCGGCCAGGCTGTACGACTACCCCTTCCTGGGGCGGCCCGACTCGGGCGGCGCCCTGACGATGTTCCAGGCGGTGCTCGAGCACCGCAGACTCGACGGCACACCACAGCTGACGAACAACAGCTACGGATTCACCGGCGTCCCACGACGTGAGCTGGCCCCCACGCACGAGATCTGGGATCTGAACCACCCGCTCCACCGCAAGGTGCGCGAGGTCGTGGCCTCCGGGGCAGCGGCCTTCTTCGCGGCCGGCAACTGCGGTGCCCAGTGCCCGAGCGGCGCCTGCGACCGCAGCGGCATCGGGCCCGGACGCTCCGTCCACGCCTCCAACAGCCTCGCGGAGGTCATCACCGTCGCGGCGGTCAACAGCCGCCAGGAGCGTGTCGGTTACTCGTCGCAGGGACCCGGCATGTTCGAGTCGCAGAAGCCGGACCTCGCGTCCTACACCCACCTCTTCGGTAACTTCGGCCCCGGCCGCCCCGGCGGAGTGCCGGCGCCCCCGAGGTCGCCCTTCGACAACGGGACGTCGGCGGCCACGCCGGTCGCGGCGGGCGTCGCGGCACTGCTGCTGTCCGCGTTCCCCGGGCTGACCCCCGCTCAGCTGCGGGAGGCCCTGCTGGCCGGGCTGATCAACACGACGGGCAAGGTCTGGGACCCCGGTTACGGGCGTGGGATCGTCAACGCCGCGGCCTCCTACTCGTTCCTGCTGCGCAAGCCCTGAGCGGACGGGTTCCGCACGGAAAGGACGGACCCCACTACGTGAAGTGGCTCCTGACGGTGCCGGTCGGCACCGACCTCGGCGACCTGGCGGCCAGGCTGTCCACCGTCGGCGCCCGCCTGCTGGACGTCGACCCGGTACCGCTCGGCGACGAGGAGCTGGTGGTGCAGGCCGAAGGGCCGCCCGACCTGCCCGCGCGGGTGGCCCGCCTCGGCCTCCCGGTCAAGGTGTACCCCAGCTCCGAGTTCGATCTCGGCGGTTAGGGCGGGTTTCGAAAGTGGCGTCGTCCGCCCGGAGGGCGGGGCCCCGGACAGACGGGACTTCCGAACACGCCCCAGGGCGTTCCTCCCGGACCTTGCCGGGCTCGCGAGCTCCGGCCCGGCGCCGGCCGGCCGTCCACCGGCCGGACGTTCCGGTCGGATAACAACCAACTCCCTTGCCACTCCTGTCCCGTAGAGTGCCTCCAGTCATGCCTTGAACGCGTTCAAGGAGGCTCAGGGGAGGGGGAATCGCAGCAATGCGCAGCGGAGCGAAGGTGGCGGTCGTCGGCGGTGTGTTCGCCGTCGTCGCCGGCGGCGTGGGGTACGGCGCCTACAACGTGTGGGACGGACTGACGGCGACGCCGGCGCCGACGTCCGCCTCGGCGCCGAAGGCCGGCAGCGGGCCGGTGACCACGGCCGAGGCCGAGGAGACCGCGAAGAACTTCCTCGCCGCCTGGGCCGCCGGCAAGGACCACGAGGCCGGGCAGCTCACCAACAGCGCGGGCACCGCGGCTCCCGCCGTACAGAACTTCCGCGAGGTGGCACACGTCTCCAGGGCTGTCATCACCCCTGGTCCGGCCGTCGGCACCAAGGTGCCGTTCACGGTCGACGCGACGGTGACGTACGAGGGCGCCTCCAAGCGGTGGACGTACTCCTCCGAGCTCACCGTGGTACGCGGCCTGACCACCGGCAGACCACTGGTCGACTGGCGGCCGACGGTGATCCACCCGAAGCTGACCGGCGACGCGACGCTCCGCACGGGCGAGGCGAAGACCGCGCCCATCAAGGCCGTCGACCACGAGGGCGCCGAACTGACCAAGGAGAAGTACCCCTCGCTGGGGCCGATCCTGGACCAGCTGCGCGAGAAGTACGGCGCCGAGGCCGGCGGCAAGGCGGGCATCGAGACCTGGGTCGAACGGACCGGCGAGGGCGGCGCCAACGAGACGCTGCTCACCCTCGCCGCGGGTGAACCGGGCGTCCTGCGGACCACGCTCGACGCCGGCGTGCAGGCGGCCGCCGAGAAGGCGGTGAAGCGGTTCGCCGGGTCGTCGGTCGTCGCCGTCAGGCCCAGCACGGGAGAGATACGGGCGGTGGCCAACCACCGCGAGGACGGCTTCAACGCGGCTTTCCTGGGCAAGCAGGCACCCGGCTCGACGATGAAGATCGTCACAGCGGCCATGCTGCTGGAGAAGGGCCTGGCGGGCGCGGACCGTAAGGCCGAGTGCCCCAAGGACGTGATGTACCAGGGCCGTTCCTTCCACAATCTGGACAACTTCGCCATCGCGGGCGGCACGTTCACCGACAGCTTCAAGCGCTCCTGCAACACCGCCTTCATCAAGCTGATCGACGACACCAAGGACGACACGGCGCTGGCCCAGGAGGCCCGGGACGTGTTCGGTATCGGGCTGGACTGGCAGACCGGCATCCCGTCCTTCGACGGCTCGGTGCCCGAGGCGTCGGGCGGCGAGGCGGCCGCCCAGTACATCGGGCAGGGCACCGTCCAGATGAACGCGCTGACCGTGGCCTCCATCACCGCGACCGCCAAGAACGGCTCCTTCAAGCAGCCCGTCATCGTGGACCGCGGACTCGACGGCCGGGACATCGCCACCGCCTCGCGCGGCCTGGACGGCTCCGCCGCCCGGCAGCTGCGCGAGATGATGCGGGCCACCGCGCGCGGCAACGGCACCGGCGCTCAGGCCATGGCCGCGGTCGGCGGTGACAAGGGCGCCAAGACCGGCTCGGCGGAGGTCGACAACCAGGGGCGGTCCAACAGCTGGTTCGCCGGTTACGCCGACGATCTCGCCGCCGGGGCGGTCGTCGAGTCCGGCGGTCACGGCGGTGACGCCGCGGGCCCGCTGGTGGCGGCGGTGCTCGCCGCCCGGTGAAGTACTCGCTTGGCCCGTACAACTACCGCTAGCGTGCGGGTCATGAGCGCTTCCCCTGCCCACCTCCGGTCCGCCGGGGCCCCGCGTACGCCGGGCCCGGACGGCGATGTCCGCCGGTTCCGGCACGCCGCCCCCATGGCCACCCCCGCCGCCGCCCGGGCCTCTGCCGCGATCGGGCGCCGGCCGAGCGGGATCGGCACGTCGCCGGGCCTCGCGGCGGACGGGGTGCCCGTGCCGGCGCTGATGGCGGCCGGGGCCTCGCCGGCCGACACGGACCTCGTGCGCGAGCGGACGGCATGACGCCGCTGGTCGCCGCCGCGGTGCTGACGGCCGCGGTGACGCACGCGAGCTGGAACGCGATAGCCCATCACATCAAGGACCAGCTGCTGTCCTTCACGCTGATAGCCGGCGGCGGCGCGGCCATCGGCGTCGCCCTGGCGTTCTTCGCGCCACTGCCGGCGGCCGCGGCGTGGCCCTGGCTGCTGTTCTCCGCCGCGCTCCACGTCGGGTACATGGCGCTGCTGATGCGCTCCTTCACCCTCGGCGACTTCGGGCAGACGTATCCGATCGCCCGGGGCACGGCGCCGCTCGTGGTGACCGTGCTGGCGGCGGTGTTCGTGAACGAGGTCCCGGACGGGCGGCAGCTCACGGGCGTCGCGGTCGCCTGCGCGGGCCTGGTGGCCCTCGCGCTGTGGGGGTTGCTCCCGCTGGGCGGGAAAGGCCGGCGCCACCACCCCGAGTGGCCGGCCGTCCTGGCCGCCCTCGCCACGGGCCTGGCGATCGCCGGTTACACCGTCGTGGACGGCGTCGGCGTCCGCGCCGCGGGCACCACGCCCGGCTACATCGCCTGGCTGATGATCCTGGAGGGTCTGCCGATCCCCCTCTACGCCCTGTACCGCCGCCGCGCCCCGCTGGCCGCCCAGCTCCGCCCGTACGCGGTGCGGGGGCTCCTCGGGGCGGCCATGTCGGTGGCGGCCTACGGCCTGGTCCTGTGGGCGCAGACGCGCGCCCCGCTGGCCCCGGTGGCGGCGCTGCGGGAGTCGTCGATCATCGTCGGCGCCGCGATCGGCACGCTGTTCTTCAAGGAACGCTTCGGCGGCCCCAGGATCGCGGCGGCGGGGCTGATGGTGGTGGGCATCGGCCTGATGCTGCACTCGGGCTGAGCCGTGTTGCGAAAGTGGAGTCGTCCGCCCGGAGGGCGGGGCCGGGGGCGTCCGGTGCGTGCGATCGCAAGGCGGAGGCGGGTACCTCCCGCGCCGCCAGGCGCAGGGGGAGAGAGCGCGGCGGGCTGCGCCGACGACCGACAACGCCGCGAGCGTGCGTGCCGGGCGTTCCCGGCCGGACGGGACCTTCGAAACACGCCCGAGGGCCTGGTCCGGGCGCCGGCCCGCCGGCTCAGCCGATCGCCGTCCGGACCGCGCGGATCAGGGCCTGGGCGCGCGGGTCGGCCGTGACGCCCTTGCGCATGCCGTTGGTGACGTAGCCGAGGGCGATCCCCGACTCGGGGTCGGCGAAGCCGAGGGAGCCGCCGCGGCCCGGGTGGCCGAAGGAGCCGGGGGCGAGCAGCGGGGACGCCGGGCCGTGCAGCATGTAGCCGAGGCCGAAGCGGGTGGAGACCACGAGGACCCGGTCGGGCCCCTCGGACTCCTCGGTGCGGGCGACGGCGAGCGTCGCGGGGGCGAAGAGGCGGTGGCCGTCGACGGGGCCGAGGGTGGCCGCGTAGAAACGGGCCAGGGCTCGGGCGGTGGAGATGCCCGCGGTGCCGGGGAGTTCGGCGGCCCGGTAGGCGGGGTCGTTCTCGTCGGGAGCCGGGTCGATGGCTCCGAAGGCGCGGCGGGTGAGCGAGTCGGGGTCGCGGTAGGCCTCGGCGACCGAGCGCTTGGGGCGCAGCTTCAGTCCGCCGCCGGCCGCCGTCGACGGCTCCTCGACCGGGCCGACGCGGCCCACGCGGTGGGCCTCCTCGGGCGGGAGGCCGATCCACAGGTCGAGGCCGAGCGGCCGGGCCACCTCCTCGGCGACCCAGCGGCCGATGGTGCGGCCGGTGACCCGCTGGACGAGACCGGCCAGGAGCCAGCTGTAGGTGTGGGCGTGGTAGCCGTGGTCGGTGCCGGGCTGCCAGGCGGGGGCCTGTGCGGCGACGGCCGCCGTGGCGGTCTCGGGGTCCGCGGCCTCCGCGGGGGTCAGGGGCCGGTCGAGGACGGGCACCCCGGCACGGTGCGAGAGCAGGTGGCGGACCAGTGCCCGTTCCTTGCCGGCCGCCTTGAACTCGGGCCAGTAGGTGCCGACGGGGGCGTCCAGGTCGAGTTGGCCGCGCTGGTGCAGCAGCAGTGGTACGGCCGCGGCGATGCCCTTGGTGGCGGAGCGGACGATCTGGGCGGTGTCGACCGCCCAGGGCTGGGTGCCGTCGACGTCGCGGGTGCCCGCCCACAGATCGACGACCTTGCGCCCGTCGCGGTAGACGGCGACGGCGGCGCCCCGTTCGCCGCGCTGTTCGAAGTTGCGTATGAACGCCTCCCTGACCGGCTCGAAGCCGGCCTCCACCGTTCCCCGGACGTCCACGCGCCACGCTCCCTCTCGCACTCGTTCACCCCATGGTGCAACGTGCTACCGGGAGGCCGGATTCCGGGTCGGGTCGAAACCGAAGGGAAGCTCCAGTCGGTGGCGGCGCATGAGCTCCTCGTCGGCGAGGAGCTGCCCGGTGGGCGCGTCCGCCGCGATCACGCCCTCGCTGAGCACCACCGAGCGGGGGCAGAGCTCCAGCGCGTACGGCAGGTCGTGGGTGACCATCAGGACGGTCACGTCCAACGAGCGCAGGATGTCCGCGAGTTCGCGGCGGGAGGCGGGGTCCAGGTTGGACGAGGGCTCGTCGAGGACGAGGATCTCGGGCTCCATCGCGAGGACGGTCGCGACGGCGACGCGGCGGCGCTGCCCGAAGGACAGGTGGTGCGGGGGCCGGTCGGCGTACTCCTCCATGCCGACCTTGGCGAGGGCCTTGGCGACGACGGCGTCCAGTTCGGGACCGCGCAGTCCGGCCGTCGCCGGACCGAAGGCGACGTCCTCGCGGACGGTCGGCATGAAGAGCTGGTCGTCGGGGTCCTGGAAGACGATGCCGACGCGGCGGCGGATCTCCGCGAGGTTGGCCTTGGCGACCGGGAGCCCGGCGACGGTCACGGAGCCGGCACCGGCGGTGAGGATGCCGTTGAGGTGCAGGACGAGCGTGGTCTTGCCGGCGCCGTTGGGGCCGAGCAGCGCGACCCGTTCCCCGCGCTCGACGGTCAGGTCGACGCCGAACAGGGCCTGGTGGCCGTCGGGATAGGCGTACGCGAGGCCGCGGACGTCGAGCGACGGAGCGAAGCACATGGTCATAGCGTCCATCCCAGCAGACAGATGAGGAGCGCGGTGAGCGGGAGGGCCGCCGCGGAGGACCACTGGGCGCGGGTGGCGGTGACCTCGTCGAGGACCGGCATGGTGCCGGTGTAGCCGCGGCTCACCATGGCGAGGTGGACCCGTTCCCCGCGCTCGTAGGAGCGGATGAACAGGGCGCCGGCGGACTTGGCGAGGACGCCCCAGTGCCGCACACCGCCGGCCTCGAAGCCGCGGGAGCGGCGCGCGATCGACATGCGCCGCATCTCGTCGGTGATCACATCGCCGTAGCGGATCATGAAGGAGGCGATCTGGACCAGCAGCGGCGGGAGCTTCAGCCGCTGGAGGCCCAGCAGCAGGGCGCGCAGCTCGGTGGTCGCGGCCAGCAGCACGGACGCGCCGACGCCGAGGGTGCCCTTGGCGAGGACGTTCCAGGCGTCCCAGAGGCCCGGCACGGAGACGGAGACGCCGAGGACGGTCGTCTGCTCGCCCGGCACCACGAACGGCATGAGGAACGCGAAGGCGACGAACGGGATCTCGATCACCAGGCGGCGGAGCACGAACCCGGCCGGGATCCGGGCTGCCGCCGCGACCGCGCCCAGCAGTACCGCGTACAGGCCGAAGGCCCACATCGCGTCGCGCGGTGTGGAGACCACGACGACGACGAAGCCGAAGACGGCGGCGAGCTTGCAGTGCGCGGGAAGCCTGTGCACCGGCGAGTGCCCCTGCCGGTAGAGCTTGTGGGTGTGCCCCGCCCCCACGTCAGACGGTTTCCTTCTGCGGTGCCTGGGCGGTGCGCCGTCGGCGCACCGCCCAGAACACACCGGTGCCGACCACGACGGTCGCGCCGACGCCGAGGGTGCCCGCCAGCCCCCCGGACAGGCGGGCGTTCGTGATGCCGCTGACGCCGTAGTCGGCGAGCGGCGAATCGGCGGTGGCGTGCTCCTCGACCTTCTTGTCGATGCCCTGGTCGGCGGCGACCTTCTCCAGGCCGTCCGGGTCGGCGGAGGCGTAGAAGGAGACGAACCCGGCCAGCAGGAGGGCGGTGACGAAGCCGGTGGCCCACACCTTCCTGGTGGACCGCGGGGCGGCCGCGGGCGCCGGCTCGGCGGCCGGGGCGTCGATCAGCTCCCCGCCGACGCGCAGCTTGAGGGGCGTGGTGAGCCCGCGGGCGCCGTACACGAGGTCGGGGCGTACGGCGATGACGGCGCCGACCGTCGCGGTGGTGATCACGGCCTCGCCGAGGCCGATGAGGACGTGGACGCCGACCATGGCGGTGAGGACCTTGGAGACGGGCACGTCGGTGGTGCCGCCGATCGCGTAGATCAGGGTGAAGGCCCCCGCCGCGGCCGGCACGGAGACCAGGGCGGCGGCGAAGGAGGCGACGGTCACCGAGCGGCGGCCCCGCGGCAGGACCTTGACCAGGCCGCGGAAGAGCACGTAGGCCACGACGACGGTGACGGCGCCCATGACGGTGATGTTCACCCCGAGCGCGGTCAGGCCGCCGTCCGCGAAGAGCACGCCCTGCATGAGCAGGACGACGGCGATGACCAGCACACCTGTGTACGGCCCGACGAGTATCGCGGCCAGTGCCCCGCCGAGCAGATGTCCGCTGGTACCGGCCGCGACGGGAAAGTTCAGCATCTGCACGGCGAAGATGAACGCCGCGACGAGTCCCGCGAGCGGCGCCGTCCGGTCCCCTCCGTGGCCTTCCGCACCCCCGAGCTCCCGCCGTGCCCCGCGCAGGCTCACGGCGACCGCCCCCGCGGCGGCGAGGCCGGCGGCGGCGGAGACAGGTGTGTCGATGAATCCGTCGGGCACATGCATGGCGGCGGCTACTTTCGGACAGGCTGGCGGACCGTTCGATGATGAGGCCTCTTGCAAAGAGGTTGCAAGAGCGTAGAGGTCACAGAACCGAGCCGGGGCGTGCGCCGCCGAATAGTGGGACATTGGAGACAAATAAGACAAATGTGAGGAGTCGGCCGATGCGCCCCGCAGACGAAGGCCCCCTGGACGACCGACCGGCCGGCCGTCATGACGACGCCCCCGTGGAGGTCCACGCCAAGGGGCTGATCGTGACCGACGGCCCCCTCTCCCGCGCCGTTCCCGTCGTCCTGCGCTATGAACGGGACGCCGGCCCCGCGGCCGTGCGCTTCCGCTTCCCCGGCGGCGTCGAATGGACCTTTCCCCGTGCCCTGCTGGAGTCCGGGCTGCGCGCCCCGTCCCGCCACGGCGACATCGGGGTGTGGCCCTGCGGACGGGCCCAGACCGTGGTCGAGTTCCACTCGCGGGAGGGGGTGGCGGTCGTGCAGTTCGACTCGTCGGTGCTGCTGCGGTTCCTCAGACGGACGTACGCCGTCAACGCGCCCGTGACGCGATGACGGCGTGACGCCGCGGCCGGGCCCCGTCCCCACGGGCCCGGTCGCGTACCGGGACGGCCGTTCCGCTCGGGCGACCGGCCCGGTCCGGGACGGCCGCCCGAGCAGGCGGACGTCCCGGGGTCGGGTGGATCAGACGCGGACCGGCTCCCGGTCGGCCTCCGGGTCCGCGTCCGGCGACAGCCGCTCGCGCAGCCCGTCGCCCTCGACGTCGACGTTCGGCAGCAGCCGCTCCAGCCGGCGCGGCAGCCACCACGCCTTGTGGCCCAGCAGCGCCAGGACCGCCGGCACGATCGCCATGCGCACCACGAACGCGTCGAAGAGGACCGCGACGGCGAGACCGAAGCCGATCATCTTCACCATCTGCTCGCTGGAGCCGATGAAACCGGCGAAGACCGCCATCATGATCACCGCGGCGGCGGTGACGACGCGTGCGCCGTGCCGGAAGCCGGTCACGATCGCCTCGCCGGGCCGCTCCCCGTGCACGTACGCCTCGCGCATCCGGGTGACCAGGAAGACCTCGTAGTCCATGGCGAGACCGAAGACGACGCCCACCATGAAGATCGGCATCATGCTCATGATCGGGCCGGTCTGCTCGACGCCGAAGAGGGAGCCGAGCCAGCCCCACTGGAACACCGCCACGACCGCGCCGAGCGCGGCGACCACCGAGAGCAGGAAGCCGAGCGCCGCCTTCAGCGGAACCAGGACGGAGCGGAAGACCACCATCAGCAGCAGGAAGGCCAGGCCGACGACGAGCGCCAGATAGGGCAGCAGGGCGTCGTTCATCTTCTGCGAGAAGTCGATGTTCATGGCCGTGGAGCCGGTGACCAGGACGTGGTCGCCGCTGGTGTCGCGGATCGAGCGGACCAGTTCCTCGGTGGCGGCGGAGGACGGGCGGTCCTTCGGGACGACCGTGATGACTCCGGTGTCCCCGGCCTTGTTGAGGGTCGGGGGCGTGACCGCCACGACCCCGTCGAGGCCGCGGATGGCCTTGGCCGCGTCGTCCGCGGCGGCCTTGTCCCCGTCGACGACGACCATCAGCGGACCGTTGAAGCCCGGGCCGAAGCCGTCGGACAGCAGGTCGTACGCACGCCGCTGGGTGGTCGAGGTCGGCTGCGAGCCGTCGTCCGGCAGGCCCGTCTCCAGCGACGCGGCCGGGACGGCCACCGCGCCGAGGCCGAGCACGCCGACGAGGAGCACCGCCGCCGGGCGGCGCAGCACGAAGCGGGCCCAGCGGGTGCCCATGTTCGGCTTGTCGCTCACCGGCTTGTTCTTGCGGACGGCGCGGCCCTGGACCCGCTTGCCGGCGTAGCCCAGCAGGGCCGGTATGAGGGTGAGCGCGATCAGGACGGCGATCACGACCGTGCCCGCGGCGGCGAAGCCCATCTTCGACAGCATCGGGATGTTGACGACGGCCAGGCCGACCAGGGCGATGACGACGGTGAGGCCGGCGAAGACGACGGCCGAGCCGGCGGTGCCGGTGGCCCGTCCGGCCGCTTCCTCGGGGTCCCGGCCCTCGGCGAGCTCGGCGCGGTAGCGGGAGACGATGAACAGCGCGTAGTCGATGCCGACCGCGAGGCCGATCATCATCGCGAGTGTGGAGGTGGTGGAGCCGAGGTCCAGGACACTGGCGAGCGCGGCGATCGTGGAGACACCGATGCCGACGCCGATCAGGGCGGTCAGCAGCGGCAGTCCGGCGGCGACCAGCGAGCCGAAGGTGATGACGAGGACGATCCCGGCGACGATCACACCGATGATCTCGCCCGCACCGGTCTCGGGCATGGTCTGCAGCGCGTCGCCGCCGATCTCCACGGTGAGTCCGCCGGCACCGGCCTTCTTGCCGGCCTCCTGCAGCGCGTCGCGGGTGGCGTCGGTCAGCTCCATGTTGTTGACCTTGTACGACACCTGCACGTAGGCGGTCGTCCCGTCCCGCGAGACCGCCCGCGCGGTGTACGGGTCGGTGACGGACGCGACCTGGTCGGAGCCGGACTTCAGCTCCCCGACGGCCTCGGTGACGGTGGCGCGGCTGTCCGGGTCGGTCATCTTCCGGCCGTCGGCGGCCTTGAACACCACGCGTGCGGTGGCGCCGTCGGCACCGGCGCCGGGAAAGCGCTCTTCGAGCAGGTCGAAGGCCTTCTGGGCCTCCGTGCCGGGCATGGAGAAGGAACTGGAGGTCGCGGCGGGCGCGGTGGCTGCGCCGGCCCCGGCGAGCACCAGCAGCGCGACCCACAACAGGGTCACGAGGTGGCGGCGCCGGAAGGCGGACCGGCCGAGTCTGTAGAGGAACGTGGCCACGGGGGCGTCTCCCGAGTCGTGGAGAGGGAACAGGGCATGGGGAGCCGGCCCGACGCGTGAGCGGTACGTGTCGGTGGTGCGGGTGGTGCGGTTCCGGGTGGGGCCCGGTTTCCGGCGGGGGCGTGGGGACCGCCCCGCCACGTCAGACGCCCAGTGCGGGGAGCACCACGGCGTCGACGTAGTTCGTGAGGAACTCCGCGTCCACCGGTCGGTCGTCGACCAGCGGGCGGACGATGACGGCACCGATCAGCATGTGCGGAACGAGCCGCAGCGCCGGGTTGTCCCGGTCGACCTCGCCGCGCGCGACCGCGCGTCGCAGGACCTCGTCGAGCCCGGTCATCTCGGGTTCGATGAGCAGTTCGCGCAGCGCCTGGAGCAGATCGGGGTTGTCGTGGACGGCATGGGCGAGGCCCCGCATCAGCGCGGAGTCCCGCTCCATCTGGCAGTCGTCGGAACGCGAGAGCATCTCGTGGAAGTCGCCGCGCAGCGAACCGGTGTCGATCTCGTCGATGCGGACCGGCTTGTTGTTCCGCAGGGCGCGGGCGACCAGCTCGGGCTTGCTCCCCCACTGGCGGTAGAGGGTGGCCTTGCTGGAGTGGGTGCGGGTGGCGACGGCGTCCATGGTGAGGCCGTCGTAGCCGACCTCACGGAGCAGGTCGAGCACGGCTTCGTACAGCTGCGACTCGCGTTCCGGGGTGAGCCTGCTGCGCGCCATGCCGGGTGACCTCCCATCGAGACGAAACGGTTTCGTACACCTCGAAAGATACCCCTCGCGCGAGCGAAACGAAACCGTTTCGTACGTGTCCCGGGTCACGGGAATGCGCGATCGAGTTGCCGGGCCCCTCCCACGCGGAAAGCATGGCTGTGTGAGCAGCGACGGCGCGTACCTCCGGTATCCCCACCTCCACAAGGATCTGCTGTGCTTCGCGGCCGAGGACGACCTGTGGGTCGCCCCTCTCGTCGCCGAGGGCGATCCACCGGGCCGGGCGTGGCGGGTCACGGTCGACCGGACGAAGATCGGCCACCCCCGCTTCTCGCCGGACGGCCGGCACATCGCGTACACGAGCTGGCGCAGCCTCGACCCCGAGATCCATCTGGCGCCGGTCGACGGCGGGCCGTCGCGCCGGCTGTCGTACTGGGGGTCGCTCGACACCCGCGTCTGCGGGTGGACGCCGGACGGCGAGATCCTGGCCGTCGCCTCGCACGGGCAGCCGTTCTCGCACTTCTCCTGGGCGTACAAGGTGCCCACGGACGGCTCGCCGGGCGGGCGGCTGCCGTGGGGGCCGGTCAGCGACATCGCCGTGGCGGACGTCGAGGGGAAGCACCTCACCCTGCTGCTGACCGGCAAGCCCCCGCACGAGCCGGCCGCCTGGAAGCGGTACCGGGGCGGGGCGACCGGCCGGCTGTGGCTGCACGGCGAGCGGCTGCTGCCGGACATCGGGGGCCACCTGGACTGCGCGATGTTCGTGGACGGCAGGATCGCGTTCCTCTCCGACCACGAGGGCGTCGGCAATCTGTACTCGTGTCTGCCCGACGGCACGGATCTGCGCCGGCACACCGACCACGACGCGTTCTACGCGAGGCACGCCTCGTCCGACGGGCGGCGCGTGGTCTACCAGTGCGCGGGCGACCTGTGGATCGTGGACGCGCTCACCCCGGACTCGGCGCCGCGGAAACTCGCGGTGCGGCTCGGCGGGCCGCGCACCGGGCGCCGCAAGTACCACGCGCCGGCCGCCAGCAACGTGGGCGCGGTGTCGGTGGACGAGACCGGGCGGGCCAGCGCCGTGTCCGTGCGCGGCAGCCTGTACTGGCTCACGCACCGCGACGGACCCGCCCGGACCATCGCCGACACCCCCGGCGTGCGGGTGCGGCTGCCGGAGATGCTGGGCAGTGGCGGCCGGGTCGCGTACGTCACCGACGCCGAGGGCGAGGAGGCCGTCGAGGTCGCCCATCTGCCGCGGGCGAGCGGCGACCGGCAGCCCCGGCGGCTCGCGGCGGGCGAACTGGGCCACGTCCTGGAGATGGTGGCCGACCCGGACGGCGAGCGGTGCGCGATCGCGTCGCACGACGGCCGGCTGCTGCTGCTCGACGTGTCGGAGGAGTCGGAGACCGCCGGCGAGGTCACGGAGCTGACCCGGTCCGTCAACGGGCCGGTGCGGGACATGGCCTTCTCGCCGGACGGGGCGTGGCTGACCTGGTCGCACCCCGGGATCGGGCGCTCGCTGCGGCAGATCAAGGTGGCGCGGATCCAGGACCGGACGATCGTCGACGTCACCAACGGCCGCTTCGAGGACGAGAGTCCCGTCTTCACCCGCGACGGCCGCTATCTCGCCTTCCTGTCGTGGCGCGGTTTCGACCCGGTGTACGACGTGCACACCGGCGACCTGTCCTTCCCGCTGGGCTGCCGGCCCTATCTCGTGCCCCTGTCGTCCACCACCCCCTCCCCGTTCGCGCTGTCGCCCGAGGGGCGGCCCGCCGCGGGCGGGCTCGACCCGCTGGACGAGGAGTCCGGCGACGGCGCGGTGGTCGTGGAGTTCGAGGGCCTGGAGAACCGGGTGACGCCGTTCCCGGTGGCCGCGTCGAAGTACTCCTCGCTCCACCCGGTCAGCGGCGGCGGCCTGGTGTGGCTGCGGTGGCCGATCTCGGGTGCGCTGGGCGAGACGTTCGTGAACCCCGCGGACACCTCCGGGCGGCCCACCCTGGAGCACTTCAACCTCGCGAAGGCCAGGAAGACCGAACTCGTGGACCACCTGGACTGGTTCGCGGTCAGCGGGGACGGAACACGGCTGGTGGTGGTCGACGAGGGCGATCTGCGCGCCGCGCCGGCGACGGAGCCCGGCGACAGCGACAGCACGGTCTACGTCGACCTGCGGCGCATCCAGCACGAGGTGGATCCGGGGGCGGAGTGGCGGCAGGCGTACGACGAGGCGGGCCGGATCATCCGGGCCTACTTCTGGGACCCGGAGATGAGCGGCATCGACTGGAAGGCGGTCCTCGACCAGTACCGTCCGCTGGTCGAACGGGTCGCCTCGCCGGACGAGTTCGCGGATCTGCTCCGGGAGGTGCTGGGCGAGCTGGGCACCTCGCACGCGTATGTGACGCCGGCGCGCCGCAACGAGGGACCGCCGCACTACCAGCGGGCGATGGGACTGCTCGGCGCCAACCTGGTGCCCCGGGACGGGCAGTGGACGGTCAAGCGCATCCTGCCCGGTGACTCCTCGGACTCGAAGGCCCGGTCGCCGCTGGCGGGCACGGGCATTCGCGAGGGCGCGGTCCTCACCCATGTGGACGGCCGGCCGGTGGACCCGGTGACCGGGCCGTACCCGCTCCTCGCCGCGGCCGGCGGCACCACGGTCGAGCTGACGTTCAGGCCCGCCGAGGGCGAGGGCCGCTCGCGCCGGGTCGCGGTGATGCCGCTGATCGACGAGCGGCCGCTGCGCTACCAGGACTGGGTGTCCAAGCGCCGCGACGTGGTCCGCGAACTGAGCGGCGGCAAGTGCGGGTACCTGCACATCCCGGACATGGGCGGCTCGGGTTGGGCGCAGTTCAACCGGGACCTGCGCCTGGAGGTGTCGCGCCCGGCGCTGATCGTGGACGTGCGCGGCAACGCGGGCGGGCACATCAGCGAACTGGTCGTCGAGAAGCTCACCCGCAAGATCCTGGGCTGGGACCTCACCCGCAACGCGCAGGCCGTCTCGTACGCCTCGAACGCGCCGCGCGGCCCGGTCGTCGCCCTCGCCGACGAGGCCACCTCGTCCGACGGCGACATGATCACGGCCGCGTTCCGCGTGCTGGGTCTCGGCCCGGTCGTGGGCCAGCGCACCTGGGGCGGTGTCGTCGGCATGACGGGCCGCCACCGGCTGGGCGACGGCACGGTGATCACGGTGCCGATGAACGCGGCATGGTTCGACGCGTACGGCTGGTCCGTCGAGAACCACGGCGTGGACCCGGACATCGAGGTCCTGCGCACCCCCCTGGACTGGGCGGAAGGCCGGCACGCCCAGCTCGCTGACGCCGTGGAGGTGGCGCTCAAGCTGCTCGCCGCCAACCCGGCCTCCCGGCCCCCGGACTACTCCCAGTCCCCGTCCCGCACCCGCCCCCCGCTCCCCCCACGCCCGGGAACCTGATCGGCGGTACCCCTCGCGCCCGCAGGGCGTAGGGGGAGATCGACCGCCGACGGTGGGCCCCCGCGGAGCCAGGAGGAGAGAGAGCCCCCGCAGAAGGGCGCCCACGAGATCGTCGGCGAGTGAGCCGAAGGGGCGCGCGGCCCGCGGCCGGAGGCCGCTGGAGGGCGCCGCGAAAGGGAGGCTGCAATCGATCCGCGGCTACCGCCGCGCGGGCGGAGGTCCTGAGGAACGAGGGACCGAGCACGGCCGACCGTCGACGCACGCGACAGGCGCCCCGGAGGAGAACCGAGCCCCACAAAGAAAGAGCGCACCCGGCGTCCCGGGTGCGCTCCTCCTCAGGCTCGGCTCAGGACTGCGCGTCCCGGCGGATCCGGTCCTGGACGGCCCGGTCGTCGTCCTCCATCATGCGGTCAGGGCGCTGCTGCTGGCCGCGGTCGCGCTGCTGGCGGCCCTGCTGGGCGCGCTGCGCAACCTCGTCCTTGGCCGTCCGGGCGCGCTGCTTGCCCTGGTCCTTGAGTTCCTGAGCCTTGTCCTTGAACTGGTCTGCGATACCCATCGAGGTGTCTCCTACACGGGTGTGGGGGTGTGGGGGCCACCGGCCCTCGGAGCCGTGACCCCCGGACAGCGACCAGCCTGACACGCCCGGACATACAGCGCATTTCGATCAAGCCGTGACCGTTCAGGCACGCTCCGTGCGCGCCTGTTCGTCGGCCGCGCCGCCCGCTCCGACCAGCCCGGTGCTCACGTTCCCGAGCCGTGGCTCGAAGCGCCTCATCTCCCGTTTTCCGGCGGTGGCGATGATCGCGGGCAGGTGGCCGCGCACCGCTTGCATGCCGCGCAGCCACCACTGCGCGTACACGTGCGCGGAGCGCCGCTCGATGCCGGCGACGATCCGGTCGACGGCCGGGCCGAGCGGGTAGGTGCGGTTCGAGGGCCACGGCAGCCGCCGGCGCAGCTCCCGCATCACGTCGTCCTGGTCGGCGCCGCGCACCATGTCCGTGTCGGTCCACGACAGGTAGCCGACTCCCACGCGGACGCCCCGGTAACCGACTTCGGCGCGCAGGCTGTGCGCGAAGGCCTCGACGCCCGACTTGGAGGCGCAGTACGCGGTCATCATCGGCGCCGGGGTGATGGCGGCGAGCGAGGCGATCTGCAGGAAGTAGCCGCGGCTTTCGACGAGTACGGGCAGGAACGCCCGGGCCGTCACGGCGCCGCCGATCAGGTTGACCTCGATGACCCGCCGCCACGCCACCGGGTCGGAGCCCATGAACGGACCTCCCGCGGCGACGCCCGCGTTGGCCACGACGATGTCGACCTTGCCGAAGCGCTCCTTGACCTCCTGTGCGACGCGGGACATCGCCTCGTGGTCGGTGACGTCGACGTGCCACCAGTCGCTCTCGGTGTGCAGCCGGCCCGAGACCCGCTTCAGCTCCTCCGGTTCCAGCCCGATCAGCGCGATCCTCGCCCCGCGCGCGGAGAGTTTGCGGGCCAGCAGTTCGCCCACGCCGCGCGCGCCGCCGGTGACGACGGCCACCTGTCCCTCCAGGCTGCCCCTGCTCATGCCGCTTCCTCCTGCTTCTCGCCGAGATACGTGGTCACCAGCTCGCGGATCCGGGCGTTGACCGCCTCGGGCGCCTCGATCGGTGTCATGTGGCCCATCCCGGCGAGCACGTCGAGCCCGACGCACTCGGGCAGTGCGGCGGCCAGGGCGTGGGCGTGCACGGGTGGGGTGAGCCGGTCGGAATCACCGGCCAGCACCGCGGTGGGCACCCGCAACTCCCGCACGCCCGTCTCCAGATCCAGCTCGGCCAGGACGTGCGACCAGGCCACCCGGACGGCGCGGGGGCAGGCGTGGACGATCCGGGCGGCCTCGGCGACCCTGCCGGGAGCCGAACCGGGGCCCATGGTGGCGTACTTGAGGATCGCCTTGGAGACCGGTGTGACCGGCCCGAGCGGCGCGCGGGCGCCGAGGACGAGCCGGGTCAGCCGGGTGCGCAGGGCACCGGCCCGCAGCGGCAGTACGAGGGACTCGGCGACCAGCCGGGACGCGCCCGTGCTGCAGAGCAGCGCCGCGGCCGTGTGCTCCCGGAAGCGGGGGCGGCCGGCCGCGGCCATGAGCGTCATCCCGCCCATGGAGTGGCCGGCGAGCACGGCCTTCTCGCCCGGTTCGAGCGAGGCGGCGAGCACCGTTTCGAGGTCGTCGGCGAGCGCTCCGGTGGAGTACCCGGTCCGGCCCACCGCCGGCGTGCGGCCGTGGCCGCGCTGGTCGTAGACGATCACCCGGTGGTCGGCGGAGAGGTCGCGTACCTGCGCCGCCCAGAACGCGGTGGAGCAGGTCCAGCCGTGGGCGAGCACGACGGCGGGCGCGCCGTCGGCTCCGTGCACCTCGACGTGGAGCGCCGAGCCGTCGGCGGAGACGGGGGTGAGCGTCCTCATGCCGCCACCTCCTGCTCGTGAGCCGAGGAGCGGACGCGGACGACTTCGTACTCGGCGAGGTCCACGGCGCGTGTGGCGCGCCGGAATTCGCCGGTGGTGCCGGGCCACAGGGTGGTGTTGCGGCCGTTGGCGTCCAGGTACCAGCTGTCGCAGCCGCCCGCCTTCCACACGGTCCGCTCCATGCGGGTCTGCACGCGCCGGTTCCAGGCGGCGACCGCCGACGGCCGGACGGCGAGCGCGGCCCGCCCGCCGAGGACGTTCAACTGCCGCATGTAGTCGGCCATGTAGTTCAGCTGGGACTCGATCATGAGGATCATGGAGGAGTTCCCGAGTCCGGTGTTGGGGCCGATGATCGTCATCCAGTTGGGGAAGCCGGCCGCGGTGGCGCCGCGCAGGGACTCCATGCCGTCCTTCCACGCCTCGGCGAGGGTGATGCCGTCGGCGCCCACGACCCGTTCGGCGATCGGCATGTCGGTGACGTGGAATCCGGTGCCGAAGATGATGGCGTCGACTTCGGCCTCGGTGCCGTCGGCCGCGACGACCGTGTTGCCGCGCACCTCGGAGAGACCGGAGGCGACGACGTCGACGTTGGGCCGGGCGAGCGCCGGGTAGTACTCGCTGGAGAGCAGGATGCGCTTGCAGCCGATGCGGTACGAGGGGGTCAGCGTGGCCCGCAGGGCGGGGTCCTTGATGGCCTTGGCCATGTTGGCCTTGGCGAGGGACTCGACCAGGCCGAGTTCGCGGGGCCGCTTGGTGAACGCGCCGACCTGGAGCTCGCGGATGCCCCACAGCAGCCCCCGGCGCGCCTTGCCGGTGAAGGGCAGCTGCCGGTGCAGCCACCGCTCGATGGCCGTGATGGAGCGGTCCATCCGTGGCATGACCCACGGCGGTGTGCGCTGGAAGAGCGTCAGCCGGCCGACCTCGGGCTGGATGGCCGGGACGATCTGGATGGCCGAGGCGCCGGTGCCGATCATCGCGACGCGCTTGCCGGCCAGGTCGTAGTCGTGATCCCAGCGGGCGGAGTGGAAGACCTTGCCACCGGCCTCCTCGAAGGCGGCGAGCCCGGGGATGTCCGGGATCTTGGGGTCGGAGAGCGGGCCGGTCGCGGAGACGACGACGTCGGCGGTGAAGGTTCCGCGGGAGGTCTCGATCTCCCAGCGCAGCTCGTCGTTGTCCCAGCGCATCATGAGCACTTCGTGGTTCAGGCGCAGATGCGGCCGGAGCCGGAAGGTGTCGGTGACGTGCTCCAGGTACGCGCGGATGTGCTCCTGTCCGGAGAAGGTGCGCGGCCAGTCGGGGTTGGGCGCGAAGGAGAAGGAGTACAGGTGGGAGGGCACGTCGCAGGCGCAGCCGGGGTAGCTGTTGTCGCGCCAGGTGCCGCCGACCGAGTCCGCCCGTTCCAGGACGACGAAGTCCGTGATTCCCTCGCGGCGGAGCCGGACGGCGGCCCCGAGGCCGCCGAATCCGGATCCGATCACCGCCACTCGTACGTGCTCGTGCTGGCTCATGCCGCCGCCTCCGCATCACCACTGAACTCTGCCAGCAATCACTGGCACGGTTGTGGGGAGCGTAGAGCACGTCCTTACCGAGCGGTAGGGGTACGGGCAACGAAGTTACCGTCGGTACGACATAGGGTTGGCGCGTGGCGAACGAGCGCGAGTACCGCATGGAGGAGCTGGCCGAGGCGGCCGGCATCACAACGCGTACCCTGCGCTTCTACCGCGAACGCGGACTCATACCGCCGCCGCGCCGCGAGGGCCGCATCGCCTGGTACGGCCCCCACCATCTGGCCCGGCTGCGCACGATCGCCGCGCTCCTGGACCGCGGGCACACCCTCAACGGCATCGCCGACCTGGCCGCCGCGTTCGAGAGCGGACGGGACGTCGGCGAGGTACTCGGCCTCGGCGAACCGACCGAGGAGGAGCCGGTCCGGCTCACCCCGGAGGAACTGGCCGACCACTTCGGCGACCAGGTCACCCCGGAGAACTTCGCCGCGGCCCTGAAACTGGGCTATCTGGCCACCGACGGCCAGGAGATCGTGCACGTCAGCCGCCGGCTGCTGGACGTCTCGGCCGCGCTGGTCAAAGAGGGCGTGCCGCTGTCCTCGGTGCTGGACGCGGGCCACCGGGTCAGGGAACACGCCGACGCGCTGGCCGAACTCTTCACCGAGCTGCTGCACGACCACGTGGAGGGCGACGAGGACGTCGCCCGGCTGCGCCCGCTGGCCAAGAGCGTCGTCGAGGCCGAGCTCTCGATGGCCCTCGACCGCCGCCTCCAGGGCCGCCGCCGGCCCGCGTGACGCGACCCGTCACCGCGGCAGCCACCAACGGGCCTTGTAAACACCCCCGTCCGCGAGCCGGTAGGTCCCGGCGGGCCGGTGCACGGTCACCGTCGTGGTCCACCAGCTCTCCCCCAGGCCGCGCTCCGGCACCGTCGACAGCACCTGCCCGGTCACCGGGTCGTCCCCCACCGCCTTGACGCGGGCCCGGCTGACCGCGGCCGCGCCCGGGAAGTCCTGCCGGAACACCCCCGCGCTCTTCACGTACTGGTACACCGCCGAACCACTGCTCACCCACAACCGGTCTGGGTCCCGGGCCACCTGCCCGAGGTCGTGGCCGTGCGGGGTGGGCAGCGCGACCTCGTAGGCCCTCGCGAGCTTTGGCCGCGCGGGCGTGCCGCCCACCTTCAGCGCCACCAGCCGGTCGCCACCCAGCGCCCACAGCACCCGCCGCCGGGAGTCCCACTGGAGCCCGTGCGCGTCGTCGAGCCGGTACTCCGCGAACGGCACGTCCCGGCGCCCCTGCGAGGCGGCGTAGACCCGGACCAGGTCGCCGGTGCTGCCGGCGACGGCGACGTTGCCGTCGGGCAGCAGCTCGATGCTGTGCGGGTTGGCCCGGATCGTGCCGGGCGCGAGGGCGGCGCCCCAGTAGCGCTCGCCGGACGGGAACGCCACGACGGCGGCGAACCCGTACGAGGCGGTGAGCAGCACGTACACACGGCCGCGGCGGACGCGCGGCTTGGCCTCGTCGGGGTGGACCCAGCTGACGGCGGGCTCCAGGTCCGCGTACCGGGGGTCGCCGAGCGGCGAGAAGGACCACCTCACCACCGACGGGTCCGCGGCCGGGTCCCACGACCGCCGCGACCCGTCGAGCAGCAGGACGCGCCGGGAGGCCTGGTCGGCGAGCAGGACGTCGGGGGTGCCGAACGGGGCGGCCCCCGGCGAGGCCGGGGCGGCGGTGAGCACCCCGAGCAGAAGGACGACAAGCGTCCGTACGTGAGCGACGCGCACGGCGCCACCCTGCACCGGCCGGTGCCGCGCGCCCCGCCGCGACACACCCGGCGGGCGGGCCCACGGCTCTACGCCGCCCCCACGGCATTGTCGCGGCCCGGGGGCGGGGCCGAGAGTGGGTCGGTCCCACACGACGACACGCAGCGCCCCCAAGCGGCCCCGCCCGGTGGCGCGCAACACAGCCGGGCGAGACTTTCCGCTGTCGCTCGCTACAGGCCGTAGACCGCCGTCACGGGCGCGTGGTCGCTCCACCGCTCGCCGTGCGTCGCGGCACGCTCGACCCAGGCCTTGACCGCGCGGGAGGCGAGCCCCGGCGTCGCGACGTGGTAGTCGATCCGCCAGCCGCTGTCGTTGTCGAAGGCCCGGCCGCGGTAGGACCACCACGAGTAGGGCCCCTCCTGGTCCGGGTGGAGGGCCCGTACGACGTCGACGTACAGCGCCTCGTCGAAGACCCGGCCGAGCCACTCCCGTTCCTCGGGGAGGAAGCCGGAGTTCTTCCGGTTCGCCTTCCAGTTCTTCAGGTCGGCCTCGCGGTGGGCGATGTTCCAGTCGCCGCAGACCAGGACCTCGCGCCCGTCGGCCGCGGCGCGCTCCCTGAGCTCCTTCAGGTACGGCAGGAACTCGCCCATGAAGCGGACCTTCTCGTCCTGTCGCTCGGTGCCCACCTCACCGGACGGCAGGTAGAGGCTGGCGACCGTGACGCCCGGGAGGTCGGCCTCCACATAGCGGCCGCTGCCGTCGAACTCGCTCGACCCGAAGCCGACGCGGACCGCGTCCGGCTCGCGCCGGGTGTACAGGGAGACGCCCGCGCGGCCCTTGGCGGCGGCCGGGGCGTGCACGGCGTGCCAGCCCTCGGGCGCCCGCACCTCGTCGGGGAGCTGGGACTCCTCGGCCCGGACCTCCTGGAGGCAGACGGCGTCGGCGGCCGAACCGGCGAGCCACTCCACGAAGCCCTTCTTGGCGGCGGCGCGCAGGCCGTTTACATTCACGGACGTCACAGTGAGCATCCCGGCACCTTACCGACAGAATTCGCCCGCATACCTGTACCATGCTCCGCATGCTTATACGTCCACTCCCGTTCGATCACCCCGACGCGGTCAAACTCAATGACCAGGTGCAGCTCGAATACGACGAGCGGTACGGCGAGGGGGGCGACCTCACACCGCTGGACCCCACGATGTTCCGCCCGCCGCGGGGCCTGTACCTGCTGGCGTACGACGCCGCGGGCGCTCCGGTGGCGACCGGCGGCTGGCGTTCACAGGAGGCGAACGCGGAGGGGTACTCCGACGGGGACGCGGAGCTCAAGCGCATGTACGTGGTCCCCGAGGCCCGTGGCCTCGGTCTCGCCCGGCGCATCCTCGCCGCCCTGGAGGAGGACGCACGCGCCGCCGGACGGACCCGGATGGTGCTGGAGACGGGCACCAAGCAGCCCGAGGCGATCGCGCTCTACACATCGAGCGGATACGAGCCCTGCACCAAGTTCGGCTACTACCGCGCGTACGAAGAGAGCCGCTGCTTCGCGAAACTTCTGACGCGGTCCTGACAAATACCCCCTTGCCGTGGCACTCTGCCTCACGCAACGCCGATCCGCACCGTTCTTCGTTCCCCCACCCTGCCCGGGCCGCGCCACCGCGTCCGGGCACGGAAGAAGGAGACCTGCGTGAGACGCCATCGCACCGCCACGGGCATCCTGCTGACCGTCGGAGCCCTGCTGACGAGCGCCCTGTCCGCCGCCACCGCGGCACAGGCGACCCCCGCCCCCGGCGCACCGGCCGCCCGCGCCGTGCCGGCCGCCGAACAGGCCGGCGCCCGCACCTTCTGGACCGCCGAGCGCATGCGCGGCGCCACCCCGCTCGACCTGACGCTCACCCCGAAGGCGCTGAAGACCCTCAAGGCCCCGCGCCCGGAAGGCAGGACGACCACGGTCGCACCCACCGCCTTCCCCCAGGCGGGCGGCGCCTGGAGCGGCGGCGGCGCGGTCGTGAAGACGTCCGGGCGGGTGTTCTTCACCTTCCAGGGGCGCACCGCGTCCTGCTCCGGCAACGCCGTGACCAGCCAGAACGCCAGCACGGTCATCACCGCCGGGCACTGCGTGAAGTACCAGGGCAGCTGGCACACCAACTGGGTCTTCGTCCCGGCGTACAACAACGGGCAGGCCCCGTACGGCCAGTGGACCGCGACCAGGACGCTGACCACCACGCAGTGGGAGGCGAGCGAGGACATCAACTACGACGTCGGCGCGGCCGTGGTCGCACCGCTGGGCGGCCAGAAGCTCACCTCCGTCACCGGCGCGCAGGGCATCCAGTTCAACGGCGGCTACAACAAGCAGATGTACGCCTTCGGCTTCCCGGCCGCGTCCCCGTACGACGGCTCCAAGCTGGTCTACTGCAGCGGGAACTCCTCCAAGGACTTCCTGTTCTCCCAGGACCACAGCCTGGGCTGCAACATGACGGGCGGCTCCAGCGGCGGCCCGTGGTTCACCGGCTTCAGCGAGTCGGCCGGCACCGGCCTGCAGGTCTCGGTGAACAGCTTCGGCTACACCTTCCTGCCGAACCGGATGTTCGGCCCGTACTTCGGCAACGACGCCAAGGCCGTGTACGACAAGGCGCAGGTGTCGTAGGCCTTTGCGTGCGGCCCGCCGGGCCCGTCCGGCCTCCCGGCCCGGGCCCGGCCTCCCGGCCCGTCGTCCGGGGGCCCGGCGGGGTCAGGCCCCGCCGGGTGCCGGACGCAGGGCCGTGTCGACCAGCGCACGGATGTCGGCGCGCAGTCCGGCCGTGCCGCCGGTCCCCGTCAGCCGGTCGAAGACCAGGCCGTCCACGCAGGCGAGCAGGGTGACGGTCCGCGCGTCGGCGTCGGCGACGCCCTCGGCGGCGAGGAAGTCCCGCACCGCGTCGCGTGCCGGGTTCTCCCTCGGCAGCAGGATCTCGCGCAGCTCCGGGTGGTGCACGCTCTCGACCGCGCAGGTGTAGCGGGCGAGGGTCCGCCGTCTCCCCTCGCCGGCCAGCCGGGCCTCGCTGAACCGCGTGAGCCCCTCGGTCAGTTCGGCCGCGTGCCGGAGCGGCGGGGCGGCCTCGCCGGCCGCCCGCAGCTCGGCCTGGTCGAGGTCGACGAGCCGGGTCACGAGGGCGGTGAGCAGGGCCTTGCGGGTGCGCAGGTACGCGGAGGTCGTACCGGCCGGGAGCCCGGCGGCCGCGTCGACGGCGCGGTGCGTGAGCGCGCGCATCCCGCCGTCGGCGAGTACGGAGATGGCGGCGTCGGCGAGGACGGTACGGCGGTCCCTGGTCATCGTCTCTTTCTACACCCGTAGTAGCCTCTTTCTCCATCTGTAGAAGGGGGCTTCGTCGTGCGACCCGGAAAAGCGGTGGTGGCCGGAGGCGGAATCGGCGGACTGGCGGCGGCGCTCGGTCTGCTCCGGACCGGCTGGCAGGTCACGGTCGTCGAACGCGCCGCAGTCCTGGACGACGCGGGCGCGGGCATCTCGCTGGCCGCCAACGGCATGCGGGCGCTCGACGCGCTCGGCACCGGCGACGCCGTCCGCGCGGCTTCCCGGCGCCAGCTCACCGGCGGCACCCGCACCCCGTCCGGCCGGCTGCTGGCCCGCATGGACGGCCGTGCCGTCGAACGTGCCCTGGGCGCGCCCATCGTCGGCATCCCGCGGGCCGACCTGCACCGGCTGCTGCGCGCGCCGCTGCCGCCCGGCACCCTGCTCACCGGCGCCGAGGTGACCGCGGTGGACGACGATCCGGCGGAGGCGCACGCGCGCGTGCGGACGACGCACGGCACGTACGACGCGGATCTGGTCGTCGCGGCGGACGGCATCAACAGCCGGCTGCGCGGCCGGCTCCTGCCCGGCGTGCCCGGACCTGTCCACAGCGGGTCCACCGTCCTGCGGGCCGTCACCGGGCGCCCGGTCGACGTGGGGGACGCCGACTTCCAGCTGACCTGGGGCCGCGGGGCGGAGTTCGGTCACATCAGGTTCGCCGACGGCCGGGCGGAGTGGCACGCGGTGCTCAACGCCCCGGCGGGGGTGCGCTCCCCGGACCCGCTGGCCGCCGTGCGCCGCCGGTTCGCGGGCTGGCACGACCCGATCCCGGCCCTGCTGGCGGCCACCGCGCCGGACGCGGTGCTGCACCACGATGTGTACGAGCTGGTCACGCCCCTGCCCACGTACACCGTGGGCCGCGTCGCGCTGCTCGGCGACGCCGCTCATGCCATGACCCCGCACCTGGGCCAGGGTGCCTGCCAGGCGCTGGAGGACGCGGTGGTGCTCGCCGCCGCGCTGGTCTCGGAGACCGGCGTCGGCACGGCGCTCGCCCGGTACGACGCCGAGCGCCGGCCGCGCAGCCAGGCGGTGGCGCTCGCGGCCCGCCGCGCGGGCCGCATGGGCCAGCAGCTCGCACACCCCGTCGCGGTCGCCGCCCGCAACGCCGCGATGCGGCTCACCCCGTCGCGGGTGGCGGTCCGGACGATACTGCGACACGCGGACTGGTCGCCGCCGGCGCTCGTCCCGGCCGGCCCGTCCGACGGGTAGCGCCACGGGCGCCGAAACGATCAAGCTGTTCCCGGGCGCTCCGGCGTCCGCACCAGTCAGCACCGCCGTCCAGCCCCCAGGAGCCGCACCCCATGCCCCAGCAGCCCCCCGCCGACCTGGTCCTCACCGGCGGCCCGGTCCGCACCGTGGACCCGGCCCGGCCCCGGGCGAGCGCCGTCGCCGTGCGCGGCGAGCGCATCGTGGCCGTCGGCGGCGACGAGGTGCGCGAGCTGATCGGCCCGCGCACCGAGGTCGTCGACCTGCGGGGCCGCCTGCTCGTTCCCGGTTTCCAGGACGCGCACGTCCACCCGGTGGGCGCCGGTGTGGAGCTGGGCCAGTGCGATCTGGGCGGAGCGGCGACGGCCGACGCCTATCGGGGCCGGATCCGCGACTACGCGGCGTCCCGTCCCGACGCGGAGTGGATCACCGGCGGGGGCTGGTCGATGGAAGCGTTCCCCGGTGGCACTCCCACGCGTGAGTTCCTCGACGAGCTGGTCCCGGACCGGCCCGCCTATCTCGTCAACCGTGACCACCACGGCGGCTGGGCCAACTCCCGGGCGCTGGAGCTGGCGGGCATCACCGCCACCACCCCCGATCCGGCCGACGGCCGGATCGAGCGCGACGCCGGCGGACGGCCGACGGGCATGCTGCAGGAGGGCGCGATGAGCCTGATCGCCGGACTGGTGCCCGCGCCGACCGTCGAGGAGCTGACCGCGGGCCTGCTGCGGGCCCAGGAGCTGCTGCACTCGTTCGGGGTCACCGCATGGCAGGACGCCCTGCTCGGCGCCCACGCCGGCATGGCCGACCCCTCGCCCGCGTACGCGGCCGCCGCCCGCGCGGGTCTGCTCACCGCCCGGGTGGCCGGCGCCCTGTGGTGGGACCGCGGTCGCGGTGCCGAGCAGTTGCCCGAACTGCTGGCCCGCCGCGAGGAGCTGACGTACGGCCGGCTCCGCGCCTCCACCGTGAAGATCATGCAGGACGGCATCGCAGAGAACCACACGGCGGCGCTGCTCGGCCCTTACCTCACCGCGTGCGGCTGCGTCTCCGGCAACAGCGGCATCTCCTTCGTCGAACCCGCGGCGCTCGCCGAGTACGTCACGGCTCTGGACGCGCACGGGTTCCAGGTGCACTTCCACGCCCTCGGCGACCGCGCGGTCCGCGAGGCACTCGACGCCGTGGCGGCCGCCCGCGCCGCCAACGGCGTCACCGGCACCCGGCCGCACCTCGCGCATCTCCAGGTCGTGCACCCCGACGACGTGCCACGGTTCGCCCGGCTCGGCGCGACGGCCAACATCCAGGCGCTGTGGGCGGCGCACGAGCCGCAGATGGACGAGCTGACCATCCCGTTCCTGGGCGCCGAACGGGCCTCCTGGCAATACCCGTTCGGCGACCTGCTGCGCTCCGGGGCGCGGCTGGCCGCGGGCAGCGACTGGCCGGTGAGCAGCCCGGACCCCGTCGAGGCGCTGCATGTCGCCGTCAACCGGCGCCTGCCGGGCACGGACGCCCCGGTCTTCCTGCCCGGGCAGCGCATCGGTCTGGACGCCGCGCTCACCGCCTACACGGCGGGGAGCGCGTTCGTGAACCACCTCGACGACACCGGCGTGATCCGCGCCGGGAACCTCGCCGACCTCGCCGTGCTCGACCGGGACTTCTTCGCGGCGCCGCCGGAGGAGATAGCGAGGACCAGGGTCCTGCAGACCTTCGTCGGCGGCGCGCGCGTCTACTCGGCCCCCGTCTGACCGCTCCCCCGCGGGCCGGGCCGGTGCGGGCCCGGCACCTGCCGGTCCGGACCGTGGGGGCCGCCCCCGACATCGTTGCCAGACCGTGCCGCGGCGACCGGCTCGCGCAGCACGCGGCCGTCCGCGGGGGCCGCCTTCGCGTCGGGCCGCGGGGCCGACCGCGGGTCCTGCTGCTGTTCCGCCCGGGGTTCCTGCCCGGCGTCGCCGACGTGCCGTACCCGGGGCCCGGTACCGTTCGTGCCGCCGGAGGACTGCCCGGGCTCCTCGGCCGAGCCACGGGCCTCGGTGCCGGCCGGCCGCGGTGTCCCGCTCCCGGCGCCGGGCGCCGTGCCGGCGACCTCTTCGGCGCGCCGCACACGAGGGGCGGTGACCGGTGCGTCCGTCAGCCACCGCTGGGCCGCCGACCCGTCCCGGACCCTGACGACCACGGTCGTCGCGGGCTCCGGCGTGGCCGGGGTGAGCGCCAGGGCGTCGTCCGCCCGGGGGACCAGCTGCCCCTGGACGTTCAGGTCGTACCGTACGGCCGCCGCGGCGGCGCCCGTCGCCGCGCACTGCCGAAGGACGACCACTCCGGCCGGCTCCTGCGAGCCGGGGCACAGGTCGGGCGCCGCGGCGCTGCGCAGCAGGCCGTCCCCTTCGTACACCCAGAGCTGGGTCGCGGAGGACGAGCAGTCGGAGAGCGTCAGTTCCGTGCCCGGGGCGAATCTGCCGTCGCGGATGTCGAGGCAGAGTCCGGCCTCGGCGTTGCGCAGCCGGGTCTGCAGGGCGCCGGAGGGGTGGGCGGCCGAGGTGGGCGCGGGGGTGGCGGTGGGACCGGCCGGCATGCTGCCGGCGGCGGGCACGCTGGGCATGCCGGGTTCCGGCATGCCGTAGCCCGGCCCGGCCGTGGTCATCGTCCCGCCGGGGGCGTTGGACGCCGCCCCGCTCGGGGCCGCGTGCCCGCCGGTGTCGTCGCCGTCCGGCCACAGGCTCGACACGGCGGCCACGACGAGGACCCCGGCCATGGCGATCCCGAGGCCCAGGAGGAGGCTCCCGTCGGCGGCCGGGCCACTCGCGTCGGCCCGCCGGCGGGTGACGGCCCTCCGTCCGGCCGCGGCGGCACGGCGGGCACCGCCGGACGCCCCGCCCCCCGGCAGTCGCGGGCCCCCGGACCCGCCCGGACCGCCCCGGGAGTGGCGGCCCGCCCTGCGCGCTTCCCCGCCGCGCGCCTGCGCCCGCGCGTTGTTGCGGCCGGGCCGGCCCGCGAGATAGCGGCGGGCGTCCTCCCCGCCGAGCACGCCTTCGGCGAGCAGCAGGGGCAGTGTGGCGGGCGATTGCCGCAACTGCTCGGCGGCGTACCGGCAGTAGGGGCACTGAGCGAGGTGCCGGCGGATGTCGGGAATGAGCTCGGTACCCCGCTGGAGGGATATGTCGAGGAGTCTGCTGTAGTGCCGGCATTCCTGGTCGGGCGCGAGTTCCTTGTGTACGCGTACGCAACCGGACCGGAACAGTGCGCGTGCCTGTTCGAGTTCGGCACTCGCCCGGCGCGGATCGACCGCCAGCAATGCGGCGGGTATGGATATCCCCTCCGCCTCGACCTCGGTGTGCCACAGCAGCACCTGGGCCGGGGCGGGCATTGCCTGGAATGCGCGGGAGACGAGCAGCCGATTCTCCGCGGGGACCGCGGGATTGCGCAGCCCGTCGAGGAGGGCGGGGATACGGGCGTCCTGCGCCCACTCCGCCGCCATTTGACGGGCCGTCACCAGAAAGTAGGGCCGCAGGGCGATCTCCGGCGCGGCGACCGGTCCGGCCTGCCGCAGCTCCTCCAGCGCGCGGCCGAACGCGGCGGAGGTGAGCACGGCCGCGGTCTTCTCGGAGGGGGTGAACAGCGACATGTAGTCGTGGACCGGCTGCCAGTGCCGCGTCATCAGCGCGACGGCGGCATGGGTCTCCTCGCCCTCGACCCCCAGCGACGCGGCCAGGTGGGCGTCGGAGCCACCGGGTGCGGGGCCGTAGGGAGGCGGCGGTGGCACGGAGCCGGGCTGACGGGAATTCTGCATGGACGTTCTGCTCCGGTCATCGGACTCGGATTTTCTTACTCGAGTAATAGGAGTGCGGCCGATTGGTGCGTACCTTTGGGCAGGGCCTCTATTCAGAGTCACCACCCGTGCGAAATTCGAACGGTTGCACAGAATCAGCGTGTTCGGATGCGGGGAAGCACACCCTTGCACAACTGCCCTCCATGGAACAAGAGTTCCGGGATACAGCGGGGCGCATTCCGGCTTACGAAGACAATGGAATGCACGTGTCACCACATGCGGGAAACGGCGAGCCGCGGCCCGGCCGGGTGGCCGCGACCCTAGGGTGTCGGCATGCAGCGTCCCGGCGACCGCGTGGCCCTCGTCTCGTTCGCCGCCTGCTGCGCCTTCGCGAGCGGCAACGCCCTGGGGGTCCGCTTCAGCAACCGCGAACTCGACGCGCTGTGGGGCGCCGCCCTGCGCTTCGGCGCCGCCGCGATCGTCCTCCTCGCGGTCTCGGCCGTCCGCCGGCTCCCCCTGCCGCGCGGCCGCGCCCTGGCCGGCGCGGCCCTGTTCGGCATGCTCAACTTCGGCGTCCCGTTCGCCCTGGCGTACTACGCGCTCGTGCACATCCACGCCGGGCTGGGGCAGACGCTGCTGTCCCTCGTGCCCCTGGTGGCGCTGCTGCTGTCGGTGACGCAGCACCAGGAGCGGTTCCGCCCGGCGGCACTGGCGGGCACGCTGTGCGCGGCCGTGGGCGTGGCGGTCGTCTCCCAGGCCCCGCTGCGGGGCGCGGTTCCCGTCCTGCCGCTCCTGGCGATGCTGGGCGCCGTCCTGTGCTTCGCCGAGGCGGCGGTCCTGGTGCACCGGCTTCCCCGGGCACACCCGGTCGCGATGAACGCGGTCGGCATGACGGTCGCGGCGCTCGCCCTGCTCGCCGGCTCCGCGGCGGCGGGTGACCGCTGGACCCTCCCCGACCGGGCCACGACCTGGTGGGCGCTGGCCTATCTGGTGGTCGGTGGGTCGATCCTCACGTTCGTGCTCTATCTGACGGTGATCCAGCACTGGGGGCCGTCGCGGGCGGCCTACGTCTTCGTGGTGATCCCGGCGATCACGATCATGCTCTCGGCCTGGCTGGACGACGAGCCGCTCACCGCGGCGCTGCTGCTGGGCACTCCCCTGATCCTCGCCGGGGTGTACCTCGGCGCCCTGCGCGCGAGAACCGGCTCCGCCGGGTGAGACCGCACGGCAGGTGGAGACCGCGGCACGAAAAATCCCGCCCGATCGAATCGATCGGGCGGGATCTCATGTGCGTGGACCTGAGGGGATTTGAACCCCTGACCCCCTCGATGCGAACGAGGTGCGCTACCAGTCTGCGCCACAGGCCCTTGCGACGTGTGAAACATTAGCATCCCGATCGGGGTGCTTGGAAATCCGTTCCCGGTCAGGGGCCCGTCGGCCTCGCGGGAGGCCGGCCGGGCGGGCCCCCGGTGCCGGGGGCCCGGAGGGCGCCGAGCGCCCTCCCCTCACTCGTTGGCCGCGCGCGGGCGGTCCTCGTCCGCGTACTGGTCGAAGAGCGGCGTCCGGCCGTGGTCACGGGTACGGCGCGGCGGCGGCGTGTCCTGCTGGCGCGGGGACGGGTTCGGGTTCTGGCGGGTGGCCGGCGGCGGGGTGGGCTCCGCCGCGGAGGAGCGGGCCGAGCTCCAGGTCTCCGGGTCCGTCACATCGACGCCGCCGGTGGCCCGTGGAGCGACCGGGGCCGTGACATAGGTGGGCAGCGGCACCGGGACCGGATCCCAGCTGTCGCCCCGCGCCGGACCGCGGTCGCGCTGCTGGTCCACCCACTCCGCGTGGTCGGTCTGCTCGACCAGCGCGCGCCGCCCCGCCTCCTGGGGGGAGAGCGAAGGCGCGGGCTCCGGCTCGGGCTGCACGCCGTGCGCCTCCGCGCCGCCGCTCTCCTGTTCCGGCACGGGCCGACGGGCCGAGCGGCTGTCACGCAGGCGCTGCGCGGCGGCCTCGGCGCGGCGGCGGTCCATCACGTACACGAAGCGGCGGCGCTCCTGGCCGCGCAGGTGCACGATGTACGCGCTGAGCAGCACGGCCGGGACCCCGGGCGCCCACAGGAACGCGAGCCCGCCGACCGCGGCGACCACGGCTCCGACCGTGAAGGCGGAGAAGAGGATCAGGGTGGTGCGCCGGCGCCGGGCCAGGACGCGGGAACGGCGCGCCCGTTCGGCGGCCGCGGAGGGGCCGGGGCGTCTCGCGGGGCGCCGGGCCGCGGGCCGGCGGGCTTCCGGGACCTCCAGACGCGCCTCCGTCAGGGCCGGAGGCGCGGCGAAGGCCCGGACGTCGACCGAGCTGAGGTGCTCGGTCTCGGCGTCCGGGTCGACGTCGGTCTCGGCCTGGCCGGCGGTGCGCTCCCGCAGCTCCTTGGCGTAACGGCGCTCCATGCCCGCCCGTCCGGACAGGAGCCGGATGGCCGTGCTGAAGCGTTCCGTCGGACGGGCTTCGTTCAGCTCGTCCTGCCTGCGGAGCCACATCGGCACCAAGTAGGCGGCCCAGGCCCCGACGATGACTGCGTAGATGAGGCCGCTGCTGCTCACGCCTCACACCGTAGAGGGGTTCGCATCCGGCCATCCGCCAATTGGGCCGGTGTGTCGCACGATCTGGCTGATATCACTGACTTTTTTTGTGATTCTTCAGATCGGTTGGTGGTCAACCATCGACTGAATTCGAACATTTATTTTATTTCCCCGATGAGGTGGGTCGGACTATCGCGGTGTGCCCGGACGGGCCCGGTGCCACCGGCGCAGCAGGCCCTCCGGGACCTCTTCGGCGGTGAGCGCGAAGACCAGGTGGTCGCGCCACGCGCCGTCGATGTGGAGGTAGCGCGGGCGCAGGCCCTCTTCGCGGAATCCCAATTTCTCGACGACCCGGCGGCTCGGACCGTTCTCGGGCCGAATGCAGACTTCGATCCGGTGCAGTCCGACCGAGCGGAAGCAGTGGTCCACGGCGAGGGCGACGGCGGTCGGCATGACGCCGCGGCCCGCCACCTCGCGGTCCACCCAGTAGCCGACGTGCCCGGAGCACATCGATCCCCAGGTGATCCCGGCGACGGTCAGCTGGCCGACCAGCCGGTCCTGGTACTCGATGACGAACGGCAGCATCCGCCCGGCATTGGCCTCGGCCCGCAGGTGGCGCACCATCTGGCGGTAGGTGGGGCGCTGGGCGACCGGCCCGCCGGGGGCGGGCGGCGGGATGGTCGCCTCCCAGGGGCGCAGCCAGTCGCGGTTGCGCCGGTTCACCTCGCGCCAGGCCCGCTGGTCGCGCAGCTTTATCGGGCGCAGGACGACGTCGCCGTCCGCCAGCAGCACGGGCCAGGCCGGGTTCATGACGATCTGGGGTGGTCGCCGCCGCGGAGCTGGTCGACCGCGTGGACGAGGATCTTGCCCAGTACGGCGAGCCCGTCGCGCACGCCGCCGGCCGAGCCGGGCAGGTTGACGATCAGGGTGCGCCCGGCGACCCCGGCGAGGCCGCGCGAGAGCGCCGCCGTGGGCACCTTGTCCCGGCCGTACGCTCGGATCGCCTCGGGGATGCCGGGGACCTCGTGGTCGATGACGGCCCGGGTGACGTCGGGGGTGCGGTCGGTGGGCGAGATGCCCGTGCCGCCGGTGGTGAGGATGACGTCGTACGCGGCGGCGACGCCCTCGCGCAGCGCGGCCTCGACGGGGTCGCCGTCGGGGACCACCTTCGGACCGTCGACGGTGAAGCCGAGCGCCGTGAGGCCGTCGGCGATGATCGGGCCGCCGGTGTCCTCGTACACCCCGGCGTAGGCCCGGTTGGAGGCGGTGACCACGAGGGCGCGGTAGTGGCGGCCGGCCGCGAGCCCCTTCTCCTCGGCGGTGCCGGTGTCGGGGGCGTGCGTGCCGTGGGCGCCGGTGACGGCGCCGCCGCGCGGGGTCACTGCTCCGCTCCCGTGGTGCCGGCCCCGCCTTCGGCTCCGGCTCCGGCTCCGGCTCCGGCTCGGTGGTAGTCGCCCGACTTGCCGCCGGTCTTCTCCTCCACCCGGACGTCGGTGATGACGGCCGCCTTGTCGACCGCCTTGATCATGTCGACGACCGTCAGGGCGGCCACCGAGACGGCGGTCAGCGCCTCCATCTCGACGCCCGTGCGGTCGGTCGTCCTGACGGTCGCCGCGATCTCGACGGCGTCGTCCGCGACCGTCAGGTCCACCTTGACGCCCGAGACGGCCAGCGGGTGGCAGAGGGGGATCAGGTCGGGGGTGCGCTTGGCGCCCATGATGCCCGCGATCCGGGCGGTGGCGAGGGCGTCGCCCTTGGGGACTCCCTCGCCGCGCAGCAGTTCCACCACGCGCGGCGACACCAGGACCCGGCCGGTGGCACGGGCCGTACGGGCGGTGATGTCCTTCTCCGAGACGTCGACCATGCGGGCGGCCCCCGCCTCGTCGATGTGCGTCAGGCTGCCTTGCGTACTCACTGCTGAACTCCGCCTCGCGTGTTCCGGCGCCGATTGCCCCGCACGGCCCATTGTCGCGCCGTCGGGGGCCGGGGGTGGTCCCCCGGGAAGGCACAGCGGCAGACACCGTACCGCCAAGAGGCCCCCGTCAGCCGATGAGGACCACTTCCAGTTCGGCGCCCGGCTCCACCGTGGCGGTGTCCTCGGGGACGACGAGCAGCGCGTTGGCGTGGGCGAGGGCGGCGACGAGATGGGAGCCGGCCCCGCCCACCGGGGTGACGGTGCCCGTGCCGGCGTCATAGGTGCCGCGCAGGAACTGGCGCTTGCCCGACGGCGAGGAGAGCGGCTTGTCCGCGGACAGGACGGCACGCGCGCGTGGCCGCTCGACGTCCTCCAGTCCCATCAGGGCGCGGATCGCCGGGCGCACGAACAGCTCGAAGGAGACGTACGACGAGACGGGATTGCCCGGGAGGGCCAGCAGCGGAGTGTGCTCGGGGCCGATGGAGCCGAACCCCTGGGGCTTGCCGGGCTGCATGGCGAGCTTGCGGAAGTCGATGCCGCTGCCCGGCTCGTCCTCGTCGCCCACGGAGGACAGGGCCTCCTTGACCACGTCGTACGCGCCGACGCTGACGCCGCCGGTGGTGACCAGGAGGTCCGCCCGGATCAGCTGGTCCTCGATGGTGGCCCGGAGTGTTCCGGCGTCGTCCGTGACCGCGCCGACCCGGTACGCGATGGCGCCGGCGTCCCGCGCGGCGGCGGTCAGCGCGAAGCTGTTGGAGTCGTAGATCTGGCCCGCGGCCAGTTCCTCGCCCGGCTGGACCAGTTCGCTGCCGGTGGAGAGCACGACCACGCGCGGGCGGGGACGCACGCGCACGGTGCCGCGGCCCACGGCGGCGAGGAGCCCGATCTGGGGCGGTCCGAGGACGGTGCCCGCCGCGAGGGCGAGGTCACCGGCCTGGACGTCGCTGCCGCGCGCCCGGACGTGAGCGCGGGCCTCGACGGGGCGGTGGACGCGGACCTCGCCGGTGGCGCCCTCGGGGGCGGCGCTCGCGGCGCGCATGCCCGTGGCGGCTCCGCCGCCGGTACCGCCGTCGGTCCACTCGACCGGGACGACGGCCTCCGCGCCGGGCGGGAGCGGGGCGCCGGTCATGATCCGGGCGGCCTGGCCGGGGCCGACGGTGGGCAGTCCCCCGCTGCCCGCCGCGACGTCACCGATGACGGTCAGGACCGCCGGGAACTCCTCGGTGGCGCCGGTGACGTCCGCGACCCGCACCGCGTACCCGTCCATGGAGCTGTTGTCGAAGGGCGGCAGGGCGACGGGCACCGTGACGTCCTCGACCAGGACACAGCCCTGGGCGTCGGGAAGCTGCAGTTCGATGGGGTCGAGGGGGCGGATGGCACCGAGGATGTCCTCCAGGTGCTCGTCCACCGACCAGGTCGTACTCACGGTTGCTACATCTCCTCGGTGACGTACCT
>NZ_JBUEFZ010000016.1:0-135888 GCF_054963715.1 Streptomyces sp. STAM6
CTGCCGGGCCGTTCTTCGCTTTCGCGTTTCCCTTTCCGGCGGTGCCGACTCTATCAGCCTTTTCCCGGGCTTCTGACCACCCCCACCCCACCTGTCGCTGGACAGAGGTGTAGACCAGTGGTGTAGACCAGTAGTATCTCGGCTGGATCGGCTCTGCCGACCTCCGTCGCCTTGTGGCGTCGTGGCTTGGCAGGGGTACGACCCTACTCGCACGCACCAGTCGAGGCAAATCGTTTCCGGTGGTCCGTATCCGCGCCAACTGGTAACAGTCCGGCGGAACTCGGACTTCCTATGACATACGCTGCTCAACAGTACGCCGTCCGGGACAGGCAGTGACGGCGACACAGACTCTCCGCCCCCTGGGAGGCTCCCCATGACCACCGTGACGTCGCCCCTCGCTGGACGCGCCATCGGACTCGCCGCTGTCCCCGACCCCGTCTTCTCCGGGGCCATGGTCGGCCCGGGTACCGCCATCGACCCCGAGCGTGAGGTCTCCGAGGCCGTCTCCCCCGTGGACGGCATCGTCGTCTCCCTGCACCCCCACGCCTACGTCGTGGTGGACGCCGAGGGCCACGGGGTGCTGACGCACCTCGGTATCGACACGGTCCAGCTCAACGGTGAGGGCTTCGAGCTGCTCGTGAACAAGGGGGACACCGTGAGCCGCGGGCAGGCGGTCATCCGCTGGAACCCCGCCGCGGTCGAGGCGGCCGGCAAGTCCGCGATCTGTCCGGTCGTGGCACTGGAGGCCACCACCGACTCGCTCTCCGGCGTCGTCGAGGACGGCGATGTGAAGACCAGCGACACGCTGTTCAGCTGGCAGTGACACAGTGCCGTCCCTGGTGACGGCAGTGGTCGGACATTCATCGTGGCGGCACCGGCCGCCGCTCAATCGGAGACGGGTGTAATGGAGACAACGCTGCGAGGCGTCGGCGTCAGCCATGGTGTGGCCATCGGCGAGGTGCGCCACATGGGTACGGCGGTGCTGGAGCCCCCGGCCAAGCAGATCCCGGCGGAGGAGGCGGAGCGCGAACAGGGGCGTGCCCGTCAGGCCGTCGAGGCTGTGGCGGCCGATCTGATCGCGCGCGGCAACCTGGCCGGAGGTGAGGCCCAGCATGTGCTGGAGGCCCAGGCCATGATGGCGCAGGACCCGGAGCTCATGGCCGACGTTGATCGTCGTGTCGCCGTGGGCAGCACGGCGGAGCGTGCCGTGTACGACGCGTTCGCGGCGTACCGGGCGCTGTTGGCCGGTGCCGGGGAATATCTGGCGGGGCGGGTGGCGGACCTGGACGATGTGCGGAACCGCATCGTGGCCCGGCTGCTGGGGGTACCGATGCCGGGTGTGCCGGACAGTGACGAGCCCTATGTGCTGATCGCGCGGGACCTTGCTCCCGCGGACACGGCGCTGCTCGATCCGGCGCTGGTGCTCGGGTTCGTGACCGAGGAGGGCGGGCCGACCAGCCACAGCGCGATCCTGGCGCGGGCGCTGGGTGTGCCGGCCGTGGTGGCGTTGCCGGGTGCCGGTGAGCTGGCCGAGGGCACCGTGATCGCGGTGGACGGCAGCACGGGTGAGATCTTCGTGGAACCGAGCGCGGAGAAGCGGGCGGAGATGGAGCGGGCGGCGGCGGAGCGCAAGGCCGCTCTGTCGGCGGCGACGGGTCCGGGCGCGACGTCGGACGGGCACAGGGTGCCGCTGCTGGCGAATGTGGGCGGGCCCGCGGATGTGCCGGCGGCGGTGGAGGCCGGGGCCGAGGGTGTCGGTCTGTTCCGTACGGAGTTCCTGTTTCTGGACGACAGCAAGCAGGCGCCGTCGGAGGCCAAGCAGGTCGAGGCGTACCGGAAGGTGCTGGAGGCCTTCCCGGAGGGCCGGGTGGTCGTGCGGGTGCTGGACGCGGGTGCTGACAAGCCGCTGGACTTCCTGACTCCGGCCGACGAGCCGAATCCGGCGCTGGGTGTGCGGGGGCTGCGGTCGCTGCTGGATCACCCCGAGGTGCTGCGGACGCAGCTGACCGCGCTGTCGAGGGCGGCCGAGGGGCTGCCGGTGTACCTCGAGGTCATGGCGCCGATGGTGGCGGACCGTACGGACGCGAAGGCGTTCGCGGACGCGTGTCGTGAGGCGGGGCTCCGGGCGAAGTTCGGGGCGATGGTGGAGATCCCGTCGGCCGCGCTGCGGGCGCGGTCCATCCTGCAGGAGGTCGAGTTCCTGTCGTTGGGGACGAATGACCTCGCGCAGTACACCTTCGCCGCCGACCGGCAGGTGGGTGCGGTGTCGCGGCTGCAGGATCCGTGGCAGCCGGCGCTGCTGGATCTGGTGGCGGTGTCGGCGGAGGCGGCCCGGGCCGAGGGCAAGAGCTGTGGCGTGTGTGGTGAGGCGGCCTCGGATCCGCTGCTGGCGTGTGTGCTGACGGGTCTGGGTGTCACCTCTCTGTCGATGGGTGCCGCGTCGATTCCCTACGTGCGGGCGACGCTGGCCAAGTACACGCTGGCCCAGTGTGAGCGGGCCGCGGCCGCGGCCCGGGCCGCGGACACGGCCGAGGAGGCCAGGCTGGCCGCGCAGGCGGTGCTGTCCGGCGAGTGAGCCGGTCCCGGCGGTGGCCGGGTGGTGTGCAGGAGGGGCTTTCCCGCCGATGGTGGCGGGGAGGCCCCTCCTTTTTTCTTCCGTCCCTCATGGACGGGGTCAGGGGTGGGTGTGGGGGTGGTCGACGGTCGGGATGTCGAATCCGGCGCGGTATTCGACGTTGGATTCGGGGGCGATCGGTTCTCCGGTGTCGGCGTCGGTGCAGTAGGCGCTGAAGACCTCGGCGGCGCTCAGCGGCAGGACGCGGCCCCGGTCGAGGCGCCAGCCGTGGACGCTGTCGGGGGTGGTGGGTGTGCTGGTGCGGAGCACGAGTCCGCCGGGGGTTTCGAGGGCGATGCCGACGGCGAGGACGGTGACGAACTGGGCACCCTCCGTCGAGTCGAGCACGGCCGGTCCGGTGCCGGGGCGTTCGGCATGGAGGACGGCGAGGAGCTGTTCGCCGGCGGCGGGGATGCTGCAGACGAGGTGGTGGGTGCCGGGGCCGGCCTTCTCCAGGAGGCGTACGAGGAGGTGTGAGGCCTGGTCGAAGGCGGCGCGTCCGATGTCCTGGCCGCAGTCGGCGCAGGTGCCGGTGTCGGCGAGAAGCATGGTGGCGTACCCCCATGTGGCGTTGCGGACGGCTTGGTTGATGAGGAGGGGGACGAGCCGGTCGATGGGCTGTCCCGTGTAGGCGACGGAGGCGCCTGTCGTGGCGATGTGTGCGGTGAAGCGGCTGCGGCTGCCGGGGGTGTCCGGGTCGAGGCCGGTTTCGGTGCAGTAGGCGGCGAAGTCCTCGGGGTCGAAGAGGGCGACGGTGGTGTGGCCGCCGCGGGACGCGAGGGTTTTCAGCAGTCCCTCGACCTGGCGGAGGTAGGCGGCGTGGTCGTCGAAGGTGAAGGTGCGGTAGCGGCGCATGGCGGCGAAGTCCTCTTCGTCGGCGAGGAGGCCGACGGTGCTGGATACCTCCCGGCGCAGGGCTCGCCGCACGGATGTGTCGTTCCTGGTGTGAGCCATGGTTCCCCCTTGTTCACGAATGCTCACTCACAGTAATCGGCGGGACTGACAGCGGGGGTGGGGGGAGGCGGCGGCGGACCAGGCGGTGCTGGGCGACGGCGGTGGCGGCGAGGGCAGCGCCGAGGAGGGGCCAGGCGAGGGGGCCGGCGGTGATGACGGCGGTGACGAGGAGGGGGCCGGCGCTGCGCTGGGTGGAGGAGGCGAGGCCGTGGACGCCGAGGTAGGCGCCTTGGGTGTGGATGGGGGCGAGGGCGACGGAGAGTTCCCAGGAGGCGGTGGCGTGGATGATCTCGGCGAAGGTGAGGGCGGTGGCGGCGGCGGTCAGGGCGGCGACGGCGGTCCAGCGGCCGCCGGCGGCCGAGGCCGCCATGGCGAGGGTGCCGGCGGTGAAGAGGCAGGCGAGGGGGATGAGGAGGGTGCGGGCGGTGGTGGGGGCGGCGCCGAAGCGGGAGAAGGGGACCTGGAAGAGGACGACGAGCACGGAGTTGAGGACGAGGAGGAGAGGGGCGAGGCCGACCGGTGCTTCAGTGGCGTGAACGATCCAGAGCGGCATGCCGACCTGGAGGATCGCGTCGTCGAGGAAGAGGGCGGTTTCGGTGGCGGTGAAGAGGAGGTAGGTGCTGTCGCGCCAGGGGTTCGTGGGGGTGACCGCGGGGCTGGTGGTGGAGTCGGCGGCGATGCGGGAAGGGGCGGGGGGTTCGGCGCAGCGGAGGGTTTGGGCGGCGATGAGGAGGTAGGTGAGGACGTTGCCGACGAGGAGGGCCTGGTAGGCGGTGGTGGTGCCGAGGGCGAGGGCGGCGGCCGCCCCGAGGCCGCCGACGGACCATCCGATGTTGGAGACGGTGCGGTTGATGGCCTGGTAGCGGGCGCGCTGGGCGCCCGCGACGCGGGCGGCGTAGAGCTTGGTGAGGACGTTGGAGGCGCGGTCGGGGAGTGCGCCGATGGCGGAGTAGAGCAGGAGCAGCGCGTATTCGTGGGTGGTGAGGAGGGCGAGCAGGGCGGCTGCGCGCAGGAGTTGGGCGGCGACGAGGACGCGGGTGACGGGGAAGCGGTCGGCGAGGCGTCCGGCGATGGGGGCGCCGGCGATGCCGATTCCGCCGGAGACGCCGATGAGGATGCCGACTTGGGCGATGGACATGCCGGTGACGTGGGTGAAGTAGAGGGCGACGGCGGTGGCCCAGAGTCCGGTGCCCGTTTTGTCGATGAAGGTGACGAGCAGCATGCGGCGGGCGTTGCGCCCTCCTGGTATGCGCTGTGCGAGTGCGTCCCGGCTGTGGCGCAGGTTCACCGTTCCCCCTTGACTCCCGATTATGTACTGATACATAGTTCCTTACGTGGCAGCACAATATTCGATCACTGGGACGACGGCCAGCGGAATTGCCGCTTCCGTCGAACGGGCCGTGGCAGGCGGCGATGTGGGGCCGGGCTCCGCGCTGCCCCCGGTGCGGCGGCTGGCGGACGAGCTGGGGGTCAGTCCCGGGACGGTCGCGACGGCGTACAAGGAGCTGCGCCAGCGCGGGATCGTGGTGACGAAGGGGCGTGGCGGGACCGTGGTGGCGCAGGCGCCGTCGGTCGGTTCCCGGCGGCCGCCCCGAGTGCCGGAAGGGCTGCGCGATCTGGCCGGCGGGTATCCCGACCCGGCCTTCCTGCCGGAGTTGCGGCCGCCGTCGCCGGTCGGCCCGGTTCCCGGCTCGCACCGCGCGCACCCGCGACTGGAGTCGCTGGAGGACCTCACGCGCGCGTGGTTCGCGCGCGACGGCGTGCCGGTCGAGCACGTCACCTTCGCGCACGGCGCCCTGGACTGTGTGTCGCGGCTGTTGTCGACGGAACTGAAGCCGGGCGACTCGGTGGCCGTGGAGGACCCCGGTTTCCACCACCTGCTGGACCTGGTGCCCGCCCTGGGGCTGCGGATGGTGCCGGTGGCCGTGGACGACGCGGGGATGACGCCGGAGGCGCTGCGGGGGGCGCTGCGGGCGGGCGTACGGGCGCTCGTGTGCTCGCCGCGCGGGCAGAGTCCTTTCGGCGGGCGCTTCACGCGCGGGCGGCGGGACGACCTGGTGGCGGTGCTGGAGGACTTCCCGGAGGTGCTGGTGATCGAGGACGATCACAACGCCGACATCGCGGGACCGGAGCCGTCGTACTCCCTCGCCGCGTCGGGGCTGCCGCGCTGGGCCCAGGTGCGCACGGTCTCCAAGCACCTGGGCATCGACCTGAGGTGGGCGGGGCTGGCGTGCGACGCGAAGACCCTGGCCCGGCACGACGGGCGGATGCTGCTCACCTCGGGGTGGGTCAGTCATGTGCTGCAGGAGACGGTGGCGCGGCTGCTGGCCGACGACCGGGTGACGCGCCTGGTGGACCGGGCCCGGGCGGCGTACACGGAGCGGCGGGAGGCGCTGCTGGGTGAGCTGTCGCGGCACGGGATCGCCGCGCACGGGGCCAGCGGGCTGAACGTGTGGGTGCCGGTGCGCGACGAGTCGGCGGTGGTGAACGGGCTGCGTTCGTACGGCTGGTGGATCGCCGCGGGGGCCCGCTTCCGGATCGCCGCGCCGACGGCCGTGAGGATCACGACGGCGGCCCTGGAGCCGGCCGACGCGGCGCGGCTGGCCTCGGAGTTCGCCGTGGCGCTGGGCGACTCCGAGGCCACCTACGGCGGCTGATCAGTCCCTGGTGCGGGCGCGCTCGCGGGCCAGGTCCTCGTAGAAGCGGAGCAGGTCGAGGTTGTCGACGGAGCCGGGGTTGACGGCCTTGGACAGGTCGGTGCCCTGCAGGAGGCGCTTGACGGGGACCTCGATGCGCTTGCCGGTGAGGGTGTGCGGGACGCCCGGCACCTGGATGATCTCGTCGGGGACGTGTCGCGGGGAGAGCTCCGCACGGATGGTGCGCTTGATCCGCGCGACGAGGTCGTCGTCGAGGGTGGCGCCCTCGGCGAGGTGGACGAAGAGCGGCATCCAGTAGCCGCCGTCCGGCTCCTCCAGTCCGATGACGAGGGACTCGCGGATCTCGGGGAGGCGTTCCACGGCCTCGTAGATGTCGGCGCTGCCCATCCGGACGCCCTGGCGGTTGAGGGTGGAGTCGGAACGGCCGTGGATGACGACCGAGCCGTGGTCGGTGATGGTGATCCAGTCGCCGTGCCGCCACACGCCCGGGAACATGTCGAAGTAGCTGTCGCGGTAGCGGCTGCCGTCGGGGTCGTTCCAGAAGCGGATGGGCATGGACGGCATGGGGTTGGTGACGACCAGCTCCCCCACCTCGGCGACGACTGGTTTGCCCTGCGGGTCCCACGCCTGGAGATCGGTGCCGAGGCAGGCGGCCTGGAGCTCGCCGATGTGCACCGGGAGGGTGGGTACGGCTCCGGCGAAGCAGCTGCACACGTCCGTGCCGCCGCTGACGGAGGCGATCCACAGGTCCTCGCGGACCTCGTCGTGCAGCCAGCGGAAGCCGTCGGGCGGCAGCGGGGAGCCGGTGGTCGCGACGCACTTGATCGCGGAGAGGTCGAAGTCCCGGCCGGGGTGGACGCCGGCCTTCGCGCAGGCCATGACGTACGCGGCGGAGGTGCCGTACAGGGTGGCGCCGGTGCGTTCGGCGACGCGCCACTGGGCGCCGGTGTCGGGGTACCCCGGGCTGCCGTCGTAGACGACCACCGTGGTGCCGGTGAGCAGGCCGGAGACGAGGAAGTTCCACATCATCCAGCCGGTCGAGGTGTACCAGAAGAACCGGTCCGCGGGGCCGAGGTCGCAGTGCAGGCCGAGCTGCTTGAAGTGCTCCAGCAGGATGCCGCCCTGGGACTGGACGATGGCCTTGGGCAGTCCGGTGGTGCCGGAGGAGTACAGCACCCACAGGGGGTGCTCGAAGGGCACGTGCTCGTAGACCGGCGCGGTGTCGCCGGAGGTGAGCGCCGCCCACTCCAGGGTGCCCTCGGGGGCGTCCGTGCCCAGCAGCGGGATGTGGACGACCGCGCGGAGGGAGGGCAGCTCGCGGCGGAGCTCGGCGACGGTGTCGCGCCGGTCGTGCTCCTTGCCGCCGTAGCGGTAGCCGTCGACCGTGAACAGGACGACCGGCTCGACCTGCTGGAAGCGGTCGAGGACGCTGCGGGCGCCGAAGTCGGGCGCGCAGGAGGTCCACACGGCGCCGACGGCGGCGGTGGCGAGCAGCGCGGTGACGGCCTGCGGGATGTTGGGCAGATAGCCGCTGACGCGGTCGCCGGGGCGCACGCCGAGGGCACGCAGCTCGGCGGCGAGGGAGCCGACCTGGCGGCGCAGCTCGGCCCAGCTGGTGGGGGTCGGCTCGTGGGTCTCGTCGACGTGGAGCAGCGCGGGCTCGTCGGGACGGTCGTCGGCGGCTCGCAGGGCGTGCTCGGCGTAGTTGAGCGTGGCGCCGGGGAACCACTGGGCGCCGGGCATGGAACGGTCGCCGAGGACCCGCTCGTAGGGGGTGGCGAAGCGGATGTCGAACCACTCGGCCACGGCCCCCCAGAAGGTGTCCAGGTGGTCGACGGACCAGCGGTGGAGGGCCGGGTAGCCCCCTTCGGCGGGGGCGCCGTGGCGTTCGGCCGCCCAGGCCTGGAAGCGGGTGACCGCGGCGGAGGCGATGCGGTCCTGGTCCGGCTGCCAGAGCGGCTCGGCCGGCTCGGACTGCGCTGTCGCTGACGTCATTGGAACGGCTCCCTGGCTGTACGCGGGTCTGCGTGGGTCGCGCGCACGTGCGGGGTGTGCGCGTGACGCGGCTGACAGGACGATGCCATGTGATCGTCATTCGCACCAGGGTTCGCCACCCATGGTCGGGCGGCTGAATATGTGCTCTCACCACGGGTGAACGCCAGTTGAACGGACCCCGCGCGCCCTCGTACGGGTGGCAGGGTGAGCGGCATGGACGGTCGTGATCTGGTGCGTTCGGTGAGGATCTTCGGCACGGTGCGGGGGCTGCGGGCGATGCGGTCGGCCTGGCGGCAGCGGCGTACGGATGCCTGGGGGCTGCGCCCCCGGGGCGCGGAGCGGGCCCGGGTGCCGGGTCCCGTGCGGGACGTGGAGCCGATGCCGGGCGGCGGGGTGGTCCGGTTCGCCCGTTCCGAGCTGCGGGTGTGCGTCGCGAGCGGCGGGACCGTGTTCTGGGGCTGGGACGGGGCGGAGCCCGAGCCGTCGTACGCGCTCGCGGGCGATCCGCCGGAGCCCGATCCGCGGGCGGAGCTGGAACCGGACAAGGACGGCGGGTGGCGGGTCGTCGCCGAGCGGGTGACGGTGACGGTGTCGAGGAACGGCGCGGTGGAGGTGCGCACGCCCGGTGGGCTGGTGCTGCGCCGTGACCTGCCGCCGCGCTGGTGGGAGCCGGTCGGCGGCGGTCCTTCGCGGTGGGTGCAGCGCACCGAGGTGCCGGCCGACGCGCGGTTCTTCGGTCTGGGCGGGCGGGCGTCGGGCCCCCGGCTGCGGGACGGGACGTACCGCCTGTGGAACACCGATCCGCGCGGTGCCTTCGGCCCGGGCGACGACCCGCTGTACATCACCATGCCGGTACAGCTGGTGGTGTCCGACGCGGGGACGCACCTGGTCTTCCACGACAGTACGTGGGACGGGCGGATCACCCTGCGGGAGGGTGAGGAGGGGGCCGGATCCGGACACGACCGTCCGGGCGGCAGCGAGGTACGCATGAGCGGCGGCCCGCTGCGCTGCTGGGTCCTGGTGGGCACGCCCGCCCGGGTTCTGCGCGGCTGGGCGGCGCTCACGGGCGCTCCGGCACTTCCGCCGTCCTGGGCGCTGGGGCCGCAGCACGCGCGGTGGGGGTTCGGCAGCGAGCGGGAGGTGCGGCGGGTCGTGGCGGGCTACCGGGAGCGGGGGCTGCCGCTGTCGGCGCTGCACCTGGACATCGACCACTACGACGGGCACCGGGTGTTCACGGTGGATCGCGAGCGGTTCCCGGACCTGCCGGGGCTCGCGCGGGACCTGCGCGAGGAGGGCGTGCGTCTGGTGTCGATCGTCGACCCGGCGGTGAAGGTGGAGCCCGGGAACGCGGTGTACGACAGCGGGGCGGCGGCCGGGGCGTTCGTGCGGGACGGCCGGGGCAACGAGGTGCGGGGGGTGGTGTGGCCGGGCGACTGCGTGTATCCGGACTTCACCGATCCGGCGGTGCGCGCCTGGTGGGGCGGCCTGTACGAGGAGCGGCTCAAGGAGGGCTTCTCCGGGGTGTGGCACGACATGAACGAGCCGGTGTCGTTCACTCCGTTCGGCGACATGACACTGCCCCGGTCGGCCCGGCACGCGCTGGAGGGCCGCGGCGGTGACCACCGGGAGGCGCACAACGTGTACGGGCTCGCCATGGCGCGGGCGGGGTACGAGGGGCTGCTGAGGCTGCGTCCGGAGGAGCGGCCGTTCCTGTTCACGCGGTCCGGCTGGGTGGGGATGCAGCGGTACGGGGGGACGTGGTCGGGCGACGTGTCGTCGGGGTGGCCCGGGCTGCGCGCGTCGTTGTCCCTGGTGCTGGGGCTCGGGCTGTGCGGGGTGCCGTACTCCGGGCCGGACGTGGGCGGTTTCGACGGGAGCCCGTCGCCGGAGCTGTTCCTGCGCTGGTTCCAGCTGGGTGCGTGGTTGCCGCTGTTCCGGACGCACGCGGCGATCGACGCGGGGCGGCGCGAGCCGTGGGAGTTCGGGCCGAAGGTTCTGGAGTACGCGCGGGTCGCGCTGGCGGAGCGGGAGCGGCTGCTGCCGTACTTCGTGACCCTGGCCCAGCTGGCGCGCCTGACCGGGGCGCCCTATGTGCGGCCGGTGTGGTGGGGGTCGCCCGGCGACCGGGCGCTGCGGGACTGTGAGGACGCCTTCCTGCTGGGGGACGCCCTGCTGGTGGCGCCGGTACTGGCACGCGGCACGGACCGGCGGGCGGTGCGGCTGCCGCGGGGGCGCTGGTACGACACGGTGACGGGGCAGGCGTACGAGGGGCCGGGCCAGGTGCTCCTGGACGCGCCGATGTCGCGGATCCCGGTGCTCGCGCGGGCGGGTGCCCTGATCCCGGTGCGGGGCGCGGACGGAGCGGACGAACTGGAGGTGTGGGCGCCGGCCGCGGGACGTACGGGCGGCGGCCTCGTGGTGCGGGACACCGGGGACGGCTGGGCGCGTCCGGAGGTCGAGCGGTACACGACCCGGCTGGTGGCCGGCGGGGTGCGGGTGGAGCGCATGACCGAGGACGGCGCTGTGGAGGTGCGGGACCGGGTGCGGGTGCGGGGTCTGGGCGGCTGAGCGGCGGTGGGGGCTCGGCGGCTGCCGGCACACGAGGGCCGGCCCCGGCCGCGGTGGCGCCGGCACGGGAGGGCCGGCCCCGGTCGTAGGCAGGCGGGCGCCGGCACGGGAGTGCCGGGCGCGGCCGGAGGGTGGGCGGCTGAGCGGCCTGCCCGCGGGCGCGTCAGTCGTAGTCGCCGGCGAACCACCTGCGTGCCGCGGCGGTGTGCAGCGGGAAGGCCAGGTCCGCCGGAGCACACAGCAGGTGGTGGCCGTCCGTCTCGTCGGTGGGCGCCGGCGGGGGAAGGTCGGCGGCGGGGCGGGCGGGGAGCAGCCCGAAGAGGAGCAGGTGGCCGGCGGGCGAGCTCATCGCGTCGGCGAGGCGCACGTCCCCGGCGGCGGCCTCGATGCCGGTCTCCTCGCGCAGTTCGCGGACCACCGCGTCCCGCCAGTCCTCGCCGTGGTCGATGAACCCGCCGGGGAGGGCGACGCCGCCGCGGTGGGGTTCGATGGTGCGGGTGATGACGACCAGGCCGGCGCCGTCCGCGTCGGTCGCGGGCAGCAGGGCGACGGCGACCGGCAGGGGGTTGCGGTAGGCGACGGCGCCGCAGCCGGGGCACGTGCGGGGCCAGCCGGCCCCGGGGGCGTACGCGGCGCCGCAGCTGCCGCAGTGGGAGTCCTTCACGGAGCCGGACTGTACCCGGCGTTCTGTACCCGCCCGGTCGGAACTGATAGATGGTCCGCATGAATCGACTCGCTCCCGCTGTCCGTGCCCTGCTGACCGCTGCCGCCGCCGGGCTGCTGGCGGTCACCGCGACGGTCCCCACGGCGCGGGCGGCGCCCGGGCCCAAGTCGTGTCGTCAAAGTCCCGTCTGGTCGGCGGCGTCTTGCACGCACGCTCGCTGCGTTGTCGTCAGTCGCCAATGCTCCGCAGTGACTCCTTCCTCCGCCTTGCGATCGCACGCACCAGACGCCGTCGACCCCGCCCTCCGGGCGGACGACGCCACTTCGACGACACTCCCTGGGGCTCCGGAGGAGTTCGTGGCACTGCGCTCGGTGGACCCGACGATCATTGAGGAGATGCGGTACACCACGCGGCACAACTTCGTGGGCGAGCCGGTGGACGGCTACCGCCAGCCCGTGTGCATCCTGACCAGGCCCGCCGCACAGGCGCTGCACCGGGCGCAGCTGAGGTTGCTGCGGCAGGGCCATTCGCTGAAGGTGTACGACTGTTACCGCCCGCAGAGGGCGGTCGACCACTTCGTACGGTGGGCGAAGGATCTCCGGGACGAGCGGATGAAGGCGGAGTTCTATCCGCTGGTGGCCAAGTCACGGTTGTTCACGGACGGTTACATCGCGGAGAAGTCCGGGCACAGCCGGGGTTCCACGGTGGACCTGACGATCGTGAAGCTGCCCGCGCCACCGACGCGCCCCTATGTGCCGGGCGAGACGCTGGTGCCGTGCTACGCGCCCCGGGGCGAGCGGTTCCCGGACAACTCCGTCGACATGGGGACGGGGTTCGACTGCTTCGACACCCTGTCGCACACGGACGACCCTCGTGTCCAGGGCGTCCAGCGGGCCAACCGGGAGTTGCTGAGGGGGACGCTGGCCGCCGAGGGCTTCGTGAACCTTCCCGAGGAGTGGTGGCACTTCACGTACAAGCCGGAGCCCTTCCCCGGCACGTACTTCGACTTCCCCGTCTCGCGGCGTTCGGTGGCGGGTCACTGACGGCGGGGTCGCGGGGGGCGGCCGCCCGTGGCACACTTCTGACGTACCGTCAGATAACTGCCGCATGCCGGGAGGGGCTTTGACGCGGACGCGCACACCCGTGGTGGCCGGCTGGTTCACCCACGAGGGCGGCGAGGAGGACTTCCGCCTCCTGGGCACCCGCTGCTCCGCCTGCTCGGCGGTCTTCTTCCCGCGCGAGGACGCCCTCTGCCGCAACCCGGCCTGTGCGGGCGGGGAACTCACGGAGGTGCCGCTCTCCCGGCGCGGGCGCGTCTGGTCGTACACCGACGGCCGATACCGGCCGCCCGCCCCGTACGTCTCCGACCCGGCGGCCCGCTGGGAGCCGTACACGCTGGTCGCGGTCGAGCTCGCCGCCGAGGCCATGGTGGTGCTCGGCCAGGCCGCGCCCGGCGTGGGCGTGGACGATCTCGCCGTCGGTATGGAGGTCGAGGTGGTCCCCGGGGTCCTGAACGAGGACGCGGACACGGTGTGGACGACGTGGCACTGGCGGCCGGTGGCCGGCCGATGAACGACATCGCCGTCCTCGGCGCGGGCATGCACCCGTGGGGCAAATGGGGCCGGAGTTTCGTCGAGTACGGGACGGCGGCGGCCCGTGCCGCGCTCGCCGACGCGGGCGTCGGCTGGCCGGACGTCCAGTCGGTGGTCGGCGCCGACACCGTCCGCGGCGGCTATCCGGGGTATGTGGCCGGAGCGACGTTCGCCCGCGCGCTCGGCTGGCAGGGCGCCCGGGTCACCAGCGTGTACGCGGCCTGTGCCTCGGGCGCGCAGGCCATCGCCACCGCCCGGGCCCAGATCCTGGCGGGCCTCGCCGAAGTGGTGCTCGTCGTGGGCGCGGACGCGGCGCCGAAGGGCTTCCTCGCACCCGCCGGCGGTGACCGGCCGGACGATCCGGACTGGCTGCGGTTCCGGGTGCTGGGGGCGACCAACCCGGCGTACTTCGCGCTCTACGCCCGCCGCCGCATGGCCGTGTACGGAGACACGCCCGAGGACTTCGCCCGGGTCAAGGTGAAGAACGCGGCAGCCGGGGCGCTCAATCCGCTCGCCCGCTACCGCAGGACGGTGACCGCGGACGAGGTCGCCGCGTCCGCCGTCGTCGCCGACCCGCTGCGGCTGCTCGACATCTGCGCCACCTCCGACGGCGGCGCCGCCCTCGTGCTGTCCTCGATGGCCTACGCGCGGCGACACGGAGTCCCCGGCCCGGTCCGTATCCGGGCCGTGTCGACCGTCACCCCCACCTATCCGCGTACCGTGCTCGACCTGCCGGACATCGCCACCGACTCGGCGGCGGCGGTGGCGCCCGGGCCGCTGCCGTTCCGCGCGTCGATCGCCCGGGCCGCGTACGAGGAAGCGGGTGTCGGCCCCGAGGACCTGTCACTCGCCGAGGTGTACGACCTCTCCACCGCGCTGGAACTCGAGTGGTACGAGGACATCGGCCTGTGCGGGGAGGGCGAGGGAGCGAAGCTGCTGCGCGAGGGCGCCACGGCGCTCGGCGGACGCGTCCCGGTCAACACCAGCGGGGGGCTCGCCTCGTTCGGGGAGGCGGTGCCCGCCCAGGCCATCGCCCAGGTCTGCGAGCTGACCCGGCAGCTGCGGGGCGAGGCGGGCGACCGGCAGGTTCCGGGCGCGCGCACCGGGATCACCGCCAACCAGGGGCTCTTCGGGCACGGTTCGGCCGTCGTCGCCGTGCGCTGAGCCCGCTCCCCCACGCGTACCGCCCCCTTCGGGCGCGGGAGCCGGCACGCCGCCTCGCGTCCCGTACGACGGGTCCGGCATCACCCGTGAACTGCCGTAACGGAAGGCGACCTTGACGCCCTGTCATGAGCAGTGAAAACTGCCTCCTCGTCGGCATCGCCGCACGCCATGGAGCACGCACCCTGCACGGAGAACCGGGGCCGTCGCCCCGGGCGAGCTAGGAGCCGCCATGAGCAATGGAGACATCTTCGCCGGTGAGGTCATCGGCACCGCGATCCTCATCCTCTTCGGCGCGGGTGTGTGCGCGGCCGTCACACTGAACTTCTCGAAGGCCAAGGCCGCGGGCTGGGTCGTCATCGCGTTCGGCTGGGCCTTCGGGGTGCTGGCGGGTGCCTACACGGCCGCCCCGCTCTCCGGCGGGCACCTGAATCCGGCGGTGACGGTCGGCGTGGCCGTCGACACCGGCGAATGGGACAAGGTGCCGCTGTACATGCTGGCGCAGATGGTCGGCGCGGTCCTCGGGGCGGTGCTGGCCTGGCTGGTGTACTACGCACAGTTCCGGGCCAATTCCGACGCGAGGACCGCTCAGCCGACGCTCGGGATCTTCTCCACCGGCCCGGAGATCCGTGATCCGGTCGCCAACCTCACGACCGAGATCATCGCGACAGTCGCACTGGTCCTGCCGATCCTGGCCTTCGGCAGGAACGACGGCATCGGCATCGGGCAGATCCCGGGCCAGGACGCCGGCATCTACGGCTCGGGCATCTCCATCCTGCTGGTGTCGCTGCTGGTCGCCGGGATCGGCATGTCGCTGGGCGGGCCGACCGGCTACGCCGTCAATCCGGCCCGAGACCTGGGGCCGCGCATCGCCCACGCGCTGCTCCCCATCCCCAACAAGGGGACGTCCGACTGGGGCTACGCATGGGTCCCGGTGGCCGGCCCGCTCATCGGCGGTCTGCTCGCCGGGCTCGTCTTCAACGCGGCTTTCTAGCGACAAGGGGATTGTCATGACGGACGGATTCGTCGCCGCGATCGACCAGGGCACCACGTCCAGCCGTTGCATCATCTTCGACCAGGACGGCGCCGTCGTCGCCGTCGACCAGCGCGAACACCGTCAGATCTTTCCCCGGCCGGGCTGGGTCGAGCACGACGCCACCGAGATCTGGTCCAAGGTCCAGGCCGTGGTGGCCGGAGCGATGGCCAAGGCCGGCCTTCACGCCGGGCAGCTCAGCGCCCTCGGCATCACCAACCAGCGCGAGACGACCGTCCTGTGGGACCGGGCCACGGGCAAGCCGGTGCACAACGCGATCGTGTGGCAGGACACCCGCACATCCGCACTGTGCGCGGAACTGGGTGCCACGGACGGCCAGGACCGGTTCCGGGAAGCCACCGGACTCCCCCTGGCGAGCTACTTCTCGGGGCCCAAGGCCGCCTGGATGCTGGACGAGGTGCCCGGCCTGCGGGCCCGCGCCGAGCGGGGTGAGATCGCCTTCGGCACCATCGACTCCTGGCTCGTCTGGAACCTCACCGGAGGCACCGACGGCGGCGTCCACGTCACCGACGTCACCAACGCCTCCCGCACGATGCTGATGAACCTGGAGACCCTCCAGTGGGACACCTCGATCCTCGCGGCGATGAACGTGCCCGAGGCGGTGCTGCCGGAGATCAGGTCCTCGGCGGAGGTCTACGGCACGGCGGTCGGCCCGCTGCGGGGCGTGCCGGTGGCCTCGGCGCTCGGCGACCAGCAGGCGGCGGTCTTCGGCCAGGCCTGCTACGAGACCGGCAGCGCCAAGAACACCTACGGCACCGGGAGCTTCCTGCTCCTCAACACGGGCAGCCGTCCGGTGGCGTCGAAGAACGGTCTGATCACCACCGTCGGCTACAAGATCGGTGACGCGGCGCCGGTCTACTGCCTGGAGGGGTCGATCGCGATCACCGGCGCGCTGGTGCAGTGGTTCCGGGACCAGCTCGGCATCATCCGCAGCGCCGACGAGATCGAGACGCTCGCGGCGAGCGTGGAGGACAACGGCGGGGCGTACATCGTGCCGGCCTTCTCCGGACTGTACGCGCCGTACTGGCGGGCCGACGCCCGTGGCGTGGTCACCGGGCTGACCCGCTACGTCACCAAGGCGCATCTCGCGCGGGCCGTGCTGGAGGCGACCAGCTGGCAGACGCGCGAGGTCGTGGACGCCATGTATCAGGACTCGGGCGTCCGGATCACCTCGCTGAAGGTCGACGGCGGCATGACCGCGAACCATCTGCTGATGCAGCACCAGGCCGATGTGCTCGGGGTGCCGGTGATCCGCCCGCGGGTCGCCGAGACGACCTGTCTGGGCGCGGCCTACGCGGCCGGGCTGGCGACGGGTGTCTGGTCGGGCCTGGACGAGCTCAAGGCGCACTGGCGGCGCGATGTGGCGTGGGAGCCGCGTATGGAGGCCGGGGCGCGCGAACGCGAGTACGGCAGGTGGCGCAAGGCGGTGGAGCGCAGCTTCGGCTGGCACGAGGAGGGGTGACCGACCGGTGCGCACGGCTCGTACCCCTGTCGGTGGGGGTACGGGCCGTGTCCTCGCCGCCCGGCGCGGGGGTCAGGTGGCGACCGGCTGCGGTCGGCGGTCGGCGACGACCAGCGCGTGCTCGACGACCGCGACCAGGACCTGCTTGACCGACTCGCGGTCACGCGCGTCGCACATCATCAGCGGTACCTCGTCGTCGAGGTCGAGCGCCGCGCGTACCGTCCCGGCCGGGTACCGGTCCTCGCCCTCGAAGCAGTTCACGGCCACCGCGAACGGGATGCCGCGCCGCTCGAAGTAGTCGATCCCCGCGAAGCAGTCCTCCAGCCTCCGGGTGTCGGCGAGCACCACGGCGCCGAGCGCCCCCTGGGCAAGTTCGTCCCACAGGAACCAGAAGCGGTCCTGGCCGGGTGTGCCGAACAGGTAGAGCACCAGGTCCTCGCGGAGCGTGATCCGCCCGAAGTCCATCGCGACCGTGGTCGTCGACTTGCTCTCGACGCCGTGCAGGTCGTCGACGGGCCGGCCCGCCTCGGTCAGCGTCTCCTCGGTGCGCAGGGGCCGGATCTCGCTGACCGCGCCCACCAGGGTGGTCTTGCCCACGCCGAAGCCACCCGCGACGAGGATCTTCAGCGTCACCGGCTCGACCGGCCGCTTCTTGCGGCTAGAGCGCCCGAAGGCCATTGATCACCTCACGGAGAATGTTCACGTCCGGCAGTTCGGCCGGCGGAACGGGACGGGTTACATGCACGAGCTCGTCCTCGACGAGGTCGCCGACCAGGACCCGGACCACCCCGACGGGAAGGTCGAGTCCGGCGGCGAGTTCGGCGATCGACTGGGGCAGGTCGCTGCAGCGTTCGACGATCTCCACATGCTCCGGGGAGAGCGTCTGGTCACGCCCGGGGTCGTCGGCCGCGGGTTCGGGGACGACGACCGCGATCAGGTCGAGGCGGTGCCGGGTGGCGGTGCTGGTGCGACCGCGGGTCATCGCGTACGGGCGCACCACCGGGCCCGCGTCGTCGTCGAACCAGTGGTGCGCGTCCTGCCGCTCGTGCCTCCGCCGTCTGTGGGCGTGCGTGCCGCTTGCGTCTCTCATCGCATCCCCCCTCACCCTCCGGCGGGCAGACCGGTCCGCGGTGCCGTCGCGAGGTGGGCGCCGACCCGCTTCACCATCAGCGTCATCTCGTAGGCCACGAGGCCGACGTCGGAGTCGGCGTCCGCCAGCACGGCGAGGCAGCTGCCGTCGCCGGCGGCCGTGACGAAGAGGAAGGCCTCGTCGAGCTCGACGACGGTCTGCCGGACGCGCCCGGCGTCGAAGTGCCGTCCGACGCCCTTGGCGAGGCTGTGGAACCCGGAGGCGACGGCCGCCATGTGCTCGCTGTCCTCGCGGCCGAGGTCCTTGGAGGCGCCGGTGGCCAGGCCGTCGCTGGAGAGCACCAGGGCCTTGCGGATCGAGCCGACCCGATCGACCAGCTCGTCGAGGAGCCAGTTGAGCTCGCCGGTTGAATTGGGTGCTGCGGCGTTCGGTGCGGTCATCGACCGTCCCCCTCCGGTGTCGTTCCTGGTGCTGTCTCGCCGCGGCCGGCCGCCGGGTCGCCCTCGGCGTTCTGCCGGCGGCCACGCTGCCAGCCGCGCTGCATCGCGGCCATGCGGTTGCGTACTTCTTCCGCGTCACGCCCGTCGTCCGTGTCCTCGGGGGCGGCCGGGGCGGCGGGCCGCCCGGTCTCCTCCCTCAGCTGCGGGACCAGGCTGGCCTGGCGCACCCGGCGGGGCAGGCCGCCGAGGGTCAGGGTGGCCTGGTCGGGCGCGTGGTCAGTGGGCCGGTCGCCGCCCGGGGGCGGGCCGGCCGTCCCCGGCGCGTCCGGGGCGGCGGCGCCGGGCGCCGGGTGGGTGCGGCCGTTCTCGTCGAGGCGCCTGCCGCGGTCCGCGATCAGGGTCGGTGTCCGGGAGGTTCTGCGGCGCGGCAGCGGGACGAGGCCGGTACGGCGCTCCGGCGCCTGGTCGGAAGCCTGCTGGTGCTGTTCGTGCTCGGCCGCCGGGCGGCGCGCGGGAAGGTCCACCGGGACGGCGGGCCGGGCGGACGGGCGGTCGGACGCGCGGTCGGCGGAACGGTCGGGCGCGCGGTCGGTGACCGGGCGCAGGGACCCGCGGGCGCGGAACAGTCCGCCGCGTTCGCTCTCGATCTCCTCGATGTCGCCCAGGCGGTCGTCGAGTGCCCCTTCGACGCGGTCGTCGAAGCCGAGGGACCCGACGGGCGCCTCCAGTTCGACCGGGCCGTCGAGCACGGAGGGGCCGGTGGCGGAACGGCCGGAGGGGACCCGGGAGAGCGCGGCGCGGCGGGGTGGGAGGTCCCCGTTCTTGCGGTCGAGCCGGAAACCGGTGCCCTCGGTGTCGGGCGCGTCGGTGAGCAGCGTGGCCGGGATGAAGACGACCGCCGTGGTCCCTCCGTACGGGGAGGGCTGAAGGGAGACGCGCACCTGCTGGCGCTGCGCGAGCCGGCTGACCACGAACAGGCCGAGACGGTCGGTGTCGGAGAGTTCGAACTCCGGGGTCTCGGCGAGGCGCAGATTCGCGTCGAGCAGTGCTTCGGGGGGCATGCCGAGGCCGCGGTCGTGGATCTCGAGGGTAAAGCCGTTGGCGACGCGCTCGCCGTGCACCTGGACCGCGGTGTGCGGCGGCGAGAAGACCGTCGCGTTCTCGAGGAGTTCGGCGATGAGGTGGGTGAGGTCGGCGACGGCGGGGCCGCCGACGCCGATGCGCGGCAGGCGCCGTACCTCGATGCGCTCGTAGTCCTCGACCTCGGCGACGGCTGCCCGTACGACGTCCATCAGCTGGACGGGCTTGCGCCACTGCCGGGAGGGGGCCGCGCCGGAGAGGATGACGAGGCCCTCGGCGTGCCGGCGCATACGGGTGGTGAGGTGGTCGAGCCGGAACAGGTCGGCGAGTTCCTCGGTGTCCTCGGTGCGGCGCTCCATGGTGTCGAGGAGGGTGAGCTGCCGGTGCAGCAGGACCTGGTTGCGGCGGGCGAGGTTGACGAAGACCTCGGAGACGCCGCGGCGCATGTCGGCCTGTTTGACGGCGGCTTCGACGGCGGCGCGCTGAAGGGTGTTGAGGGCGTGGCCGACCTGGCCGACCTCGTCCTTGTCGTACTCCAGGCGCGGCACCTCGGTCTCGACGTCGACGTGTTCGCCTGCGGCGAGCCGCCGCATCACACTGGGCAGCCGTACTCCGGAGACCTCCTGGGCCTCCTTGCGCAGCCGCCGCAGGTCGCGGACGAGATCGCGGCCGATGCGTACGGAGACGATGACGGAGACGAGGAGGGCGAGGAAGCCGAGGACGCCGGCGATTCCGGCTTTGAGGAGGACGCTGTAGGCGGCCGGCTGGACGCGGTCCTGGTAGCGGTCGCCGGCCTCGGTGTTCTCGACGGCGAGGTCGCCGAGCACGGGGGCGGCGAGGTCCTGCCACTGGGTGGCGTCGGTGGTGCGTGGGGTGTCGGAGGGGCCGGCGGCTATGAGCGCGTCTTCCGCGTCGCGCAGTGGTTCGGTGTCCGGGCTGTTCCAGTAGAGCTGGAAGATCTCACGCTCGGACACCGGCATGACTTCCAGGTTGACCTGGTAGAAGAGCTCGCGGTGGGCGACGAGGTCGGATATCGCGCGGATCTCCTCCGCGGTGACGCGCTTGCTGATGAGGGAGGAGACGACCAGGGCGTCCTCGCGGGCGAGCATCTCCCTTGCGCGGGCGAGACCGACCAGGGCGCGGCCCTGCTTGTCCATCTCGACGTTCTCCAGGGCGTGGAGGCTCAGCAGGAAGCCGTAGCAGGGGTCGACGAGGCGGTTGTAGAAGTCGAGGGCCTGCATCCGTCCGATGGCGCGGTTCTCGACGGAGCGGCGCAGGGCGCCGATGCCGTCGAGGGCTCCGAGGAGGGAGTTCAGACGGGGGGCCGCCGTCGGCTGGAGCGCTTCGGTGAGGTCGGAGTCCTGCGCGTTGTGCCGGATGCGGGCGATGGCCCGGTCGGTGGCGAGGCGGTCGGTGCGCAGGGTGGGGAGTGCGTCGGAGGCGCGGGGGTCGGCCAGGTAGACGAGGGTCTGGCGGCGCTCTTCCTGGATGACGCGGACCGTGTCCTCGAGGGGGTATCCGATCTTCCGCACGATGTAGCCGACGTCCAGGAGCTGGTCCGCCTCGCGGCCCGTGAGCAGTGTCGAGAATCCCCAGAGGCCGGTCAGGGAGACGAGCGGCACCAGCAGCAAGGCCACGATCTTCCTGCGGATCGACTTCCCGCGAAAGCGCATGGCCTCCCCCAGCTCGCACCCGTCCGGCGCGGGTGTACACATCAACACATCAACAAACGGCGCGAGCCTACTACTGCATCACGGACAACTCGAAGGCGCGTCCGGGCGATTTTCGGCCGGAGGATGGCGAGTTGATCATGGCTTGTCCTGGTATTCGGCGAGTTGCCATGGCACTTGTGGTACATGAAACCTGGCGGGGCGTCACATCGCCGATGTGGGCGGTTGGCTGGAACTTTTCGTTCCGAGGCGTGGGGCGGGGAGTGCCGGGGGAATCTTCGCCGCGGATCGTTCGTCGTCCGTAGGGGAGGCGGGGACTGTCGGCGTGAAACGCCTCAAGACGGGCAGCCAATCTGGAGACGGCCTTGTGTGGGGAGTGGCGGTTCGATGTCGACGGCGCGGCATGAGTTGTGGGTGGAGGAACCGGCGGTACGGCGGAGGCTGCCGGACCCGGTCCGTACGGCGGCGGTGCGTGCCGTGCTCATCACGGCGGTGACGCTGATCCAGGCGATGGTGGCGTTCTTCTGTTCGGTCACCGGGTCGTGGCTGGCGTTTCCGATGGTGCTGGGCGGTGTGGCGAGCACGGTGGTGGCGACCTGGGCGGTCCTGGACGTGTGGGTGACCCGGCAGGTCTGGAACCAGCGCCACGGAGTGGTGTCGGTGCCGAGCAGTACGGCCCGGCAGCTGCGCCGGGAGCGGCGCAGGGCACGACGGGCGGCCAGGACCGCGGCCCGCGAGGCGCGCCGGGTACGACAACGCGGCTCGGGGACCCTTGCCTCTCTCTAGGGGCCCGGTTCTCCCCCTTCTCCGCCTGGCTTCGCCGGCGGAACCCCACCGGGGAACCTCTCGTGTGCGCCGACGGGCGATCCTGCCTCTACGCCCCGCCGGGAGGAGGCACCCCGGCCGGCCGCTCGCGCCTCGCGGCCCGGGCGCCCCCTGCCTGTGGCCGGGGCCACCGCTTCGCCTCACTCGCCCTGGTCGGTCACCGGTGCGGCCTGCTCGGCGGGGGTGCGCCGGAACATCCGGGTGGCGGTGATCTCGCCGTGCACCGTCTCGCCCTCCGGGTTCTGCTGCGGCAGTCCGGGCCGCAGATGCTCCTCGACGCTGATGTACTTCAGGCCCGCGCGGAGGTCGGCGTCGTTGCGCAGCCGGATGACCAGCGGGAACTCGGCGAGCGCGGTGGTGTCGAACAGGCCTGTCGTGTAGAGGAGCTGGACGCCCAGCGCGTCCGACACGGCCCGCTGGAGCTCCAGCAGGTAGGTGGCGTTGGCGCGGCCGATCGGGTTGTCGAGGAAGAGCGTGCCGGCGTGCCGGTGCTTGTCCCGCCCGCGGTCGTTGCTGCGCAGGGCGGCCATCGTGCAGTACAGCGCGATGGCGGCGGTGAGCAGCTGGCCGCCGGAGAAGACGTCGCCCATCTGTCCGACGGGGACCCGCTCGGCGCGCAGCACCGCGTCGGGCTTGAGGATCTCGACGGCGACGCCCTTGGGGTGAAGGGCGGCGTGGACGCCGCGCAGCAGCAGCGACATGCCGTCGCGGCGCAGGTCGGAGTTCTTCTTGACGGCCGCGCGGGTCGCCTCGTCGATGACCTCTCCGAGTCGTTCGACGAGGGTGGCCTGGTCGGGCTCCTCGAAGCGGATGCGCAGGAACTCCTGGCCGGACCACTCGCCGAGGCCCTCGGGGAGCCGGGACAGCCGCTGGGCCGAGCGGAGTGTGGTCAGGGCCGACTCCACCAGGCCGCGCAGCCGGTCGACGATGGAGTCGCGGTTGCGCTCCAGCTGGGCGAGTTCGTCGGTCAGGACCCGCAGCCGGGGCGCGAAGGCCTCGGCCCACTTGGCCGCGTGCTCGGGCAGGGCGGCCGCGGGCAGTTCGCGGATCTGCTGGCGGGCGGGGGTGCGGACCTGCTCGTAGCGGGTGGAGTTCGCGTGCCGCACCAGCACGTCGCAGGCTTCCCGCACCGCCCCGTCGGCGGCCGACAGGTCGGCGGCGCAGCCGCGCAGGGAGCGCCGGGCCTCGGTGGCGGACTGCCGGGCCTCCTCCAGGGTGCCCGGGTACGGTTCGGGTGCCTCCGCGTCCTCGTCGGTGTGCTCGCGGAGCAGATCGCGCAGGAGGGCGGCCGTCTCGTCGAACCCCCCGGCCGCGTCCTCGGCCGCGCGGTGGGCCTGGAGCAGCCGGGCGTGGGTGGCGCGGGCGGTCTCCAGCGCGTCGCTGCGGGCGGCCAGTTCCCCGGTGGCGGTGCGGAGCAGGGTCTGGGCGTGGTCGGCGTCGGCGGGGATCAGCTCGTCGGGCAGTTCGGTGTGCGCCTCGCCGTCGGCGGGTGCCAGGCGCTCCGCCTCGCCGCGCAGCCGGCCCAGCTTCTCGCTGGCCTCGGAGGCCCGGGTCTCCAGCATCTGCACCAGGGACTCGGCGCGGGCGGCGGCGGCCTGGCGGGACGGGCCGTCGGCGCCGTCGGTGCCCTCCAGCAGCTGGGCGGCGCGGGTGCGGACCTTGTTGGTGAGCCGGTCGAGCTCGGCCAGGGCGGCGCTCTCGTCGCCCTCCGCGCGGGCCTGTTCGGCGCGCAGGTCGGCGCCGACGCCGACCTTCTCGTACAACTGGGAGGCTGCGCGGTAGGCCTCCCGCAGGGCGGGCAGGGGGACGCGGGGGGCGTCCTCGTCCTCCGGGATGCTGTCCGGGGCGCCTGCGATCTCGGCCCGCTCGGCGCGCAGGGCGCGGGCGGTGCGGTGGGCGTCGTCGGCGGCCCGCTGGGCGGCGCGGCGGTCCTGGTCGGCGGCGCGGGCCCGCTCCAGGCAGGTCTGCGCCTTGGCCTCGGACTCGGCCGCCTCGTCGGCCAGTTCGCGCAGCCGGGCCTGCCAGCCGGCCCGCTCGCGGAGCCGGAACGCCAGGCCGGCGAGCGCGTCGGCGACGCGCCGGGCGCGCTGCGCGGCTTCCTGCCGCTCGTCACGCACGCGCGCGGTGTCGGCGGCGGCCTCGTCGGCCTCCGCCCGTGCCGCGCGGGCTTCGGCGAGGGTGGCCTCGGCGGCTTCGGCGGTCTCGCGCGCGGCGGTGGCGGCGGTCGCGAGCTCGGCGAGCATGCCGGGCGGGCAGTCGGCGCGCCAGGAGCCGATGCGGGCGGCGAGGGAACGGTCGCCGGTGAGCCGGGCGGCGAGGCAACGGATCTCCTCGTCGCGCGCGGCGGCGCGGGCACGCAGCGCCTGGCGCTCCTCGTCCGCGGCGTGCTCGTCGTGCATGGCCGGGTTGGGCGGGACGAGGAAGACATCGCCTTCGGTGCCGGTCGCCGGGCCGGGCACGGGCGCGAGGAGCGCGGCCGCGGTGCCCACGGCGACGGCGGAGCGCGGCAGCAGCGCCGCGCCGGCCAGGACGTCGCGTGCCCGGGCGTACGAGACGGGGTCGGTGATCACGACGCCGTCGACGAGCTCGGGGCGGGCGGCCAGGACGGCGGCGTGGTCGGCGGGGTCGACGGCCTGTGCGAGGTACCGCCAGCCGGGGAGAGCGGGGATGCCCTGCTCGCCGAGGTACTCCACGGTGGCGAGGACGTCGGGGCCGGGGGGCAGGAGTCCGCCGTCGCCGAGGGCACCGAGGATGCGGGAGTCGTCGGCGGCGGCGGTGCGCAGGTCGAAGAGCTTGCGCTCGGCGGATGCGATGTTCTGGTCGAGGAGTTCGCGCAGTTCGTCGGCGTACCGGTCGAGGTCCTCGGCACTGAGGGGACCCTCGGCGGCGGGGCGGGCCCCGGTTCGGGTGGCCCGGGGGTCGGCGGCATCGGTGTCCGCGTCGCCGGGGCCGCCGGTGGCGTCGTCGGGGTGTCCGGTGGCGTCGTCCGTCCCGGCCGCGGCACGACGGGGGCCGGGCACGGTGGTGGCACCGGACGGCCTGGCGGGCGGCAGGCTCAGCAGCTCGGCGAGGCGCTCCTCGGCGGCGAGGGACTCGGCGGCGCGGCGCTCGGCCTGGTAGGCGTTCTCGGCGGCGGTGGCGGCATCGGCGGCACGGGCGGCGGCCAGTTCGGCACGGCTCTCTGCGCCCTGCGCCTCGCGGGCGCGCTCCGCGGCGGTGCGCGCGGCGTCGCGGGCGGCGTCCCAGGCGGCGACGGTGGTCTTCTCGGCGTCGCTGGCGGCGAGCGCCGCGCGGGCCGGATCTGCGTCGGGCGCGGTGTCGTCGAGCCAGCCGGCCCGGACCGCTTCGGCGGTCTCCTGCTCGACCTCGGCGAGGCGCTGGCGCAAGTGGCCGGCTTCGCTGCGGGCACGCTGGGCCTCGGTTGCGGCGGCGGTGGCGTCGCGGTGCGCGGTCTCGCCCGCCTCCTGGAGGGCGGCGGAGCGCTCCTCCTCCTCGCCCGCGTGCCGCTCGCCCTCCTCGGCGGCGGCGTGCAGGGCGCGGACGAGGTCGGCGGCGGCCTTGGCGCGGGCGGCGAGCGCGGGGGCCGCGTCCCGCTCGGCCTCGCGGATCGCGGCGGCGACGCGCGCCGAGCGGTCGGCGGCCGCCCGGTGGCGGAGCACCGCCTCGGCTGCCTGCCAGGCGGAGTGCAGGGTGCGGGCGTCGGTGAGCTCGCGGCGCTGGGCGGCGGCGCCCTTCTCGGCCGCGGTGAGGGCCAGTGAGGCGTGGCGGTAGGCCAGTTCGGCGGCGATGAGGGAGGCGCGGCCGCGGGCCTCCTCCGCCTCGGTGACGGTGTGGGCGGCGGCGGTGACCTGCTGGGCGAGCTCGGCGGCGCGGCCGCGTTCCCCGGCGGCCCGGGCGGAGAGCCGGCGGGCGAGCGTGCGGGTGCGCCGCTCGGCCCCGGTGTGGATGTCACGGGCGCGGGCGCGGGTGTCGGCCGCCTCGACGATCCGGCCGAGCAGGTCGACGGAACCGGCCGTGAAGTCGCGTTCCGCGGTGAGTTCGGCGCGCCGGCCGAGCTTGTTCCCGAAGCCGCCGACCAGGTCGGCGAGGCCGTCGGTGTCCCGGGTGTCGGTGACGGCGCGCAGCAGCAGGTCGGTGAAGTCGGAGTCCTTCTTGACCGCGAAGAGGCCGGCGGCCTCGCCCTCGTCGGCGTTCATCTCCCGCTGGTAGCGGAAGAGTTCCGGGTCGAGTCCGAGGTCGCCGAGGTGTTCGTTCCAGCGGTCGTGGATCTCCTCCCAGTACACCTCCAGGTGCGGGTACGCCTTGCCGGCCTCGGTGATCGCGTCGCGGAATCCCTTCATGGTGCGGCGGCGGCCCTGGGCGCCGGAGGTGCCCTCGGCGGGCGGGCGCACGGAGGTGGCCTCGGCGACCGGCAGCGAGTCGAGGCTGAGGCCGGGTCCGGGGCGGAAGGAGTACCAGGCCTCGGCGAACTTGCGCGGGTCGTTGGAGACCTGGCGGCCGCGCCATTCGCTGGCCTTGCCGACGACGACGAGTTCTCCGGTGAGGGTGTGCTGCCACTCCAGGGCGACGTGGCCGCAGTCGTCGGCGAGCAGGAACTTGCGCAGGACGCCCGAGCTGGCGCCGCCGAGCGTGTTGCGGTGGCCGGGCAGCATGACCGAGAAGATCAGCTTGAGCAGGACGGACTTACCGCCGCCGTTCTCCAGGAAGAGCACGCCCGCGGGAGCCGGCCGGCGCGGCGGGCCGACGGGCTCCTCCTCGAAGAACTCCGCCTGGGTGGGGGCGGGGTGGGGCACCGGCTCGCCCACTCCGCGCAGGTCCAGCACGGTGTCGGCGTAGCGCGCACCGGCGGGCCCGATGGAGTAGAGGCGGACCCGGGACAGCTCGTACATGGCGGCGGACTCTCAGTCGTGTGTGCTGTGGTGTGGCGCGGTGCGCGGTTACGCGTGGAAGGGCAGACCGGCGTCGGCGACGAGGTCCAGGTCGTCGCCGTCCGGCGGGGGCAGGAGGGTGGCGGAGCCGTCGCTGACCGGGACGACGCCGAGCTCCAGGAGCTCGGCCAGGGCGGCGCTGCCCGCCATGTCCCTGACCTGCAGCTGGTAGCGGGCCGTCGTGCGGTACGAGCCGCCGCCCTCGTCGCCCGTGCGCTGGAGGAAGCCGGAGTCGGTGAGGAACGCGACGGCCTTGCCGATGATGCCGGTGGTGGAGCCGGCGAGCCGGCGGGCGTCCTTGGTGGCGCCGGTGGCGCTGCGGCGGGCGTAGATCCGCCAGGCCGCCTCGAGGCCGGGGGCGTCGGAGGCGGGGTCGGTGTTCTCCCCCTGTTCCTCGGCGCGCTCCTCGAGGCGGCGGCAGGCCTGGCGTACGAAGGCGTCGACGCCGTTGACGGTGATCCGGCCGATGTAGCCGTCGTCGGCGAGGTCCTCGGGGCGGGGGAACGCCATGGCGGCGACGGCGAGGTGGGCGAGGCCGTGCAGGAACCGGTCGGCGGAGTCGGCCGAGGCGCGGCGGGCGTAGTCGCCCATGCGGACGGCGAAGACGGAGTCCTCCGCGGCGGTGACGGCCATGCCGGCGCGCGGGGAGACCTCCAGGACGACGAGGCCGAGGCCGGTGGCGATCGCGTCGGCGAGGCGCGCGAAGGCGGGCTCCTCGCGGTACCGGCGGAGGAGGTCGGCGTATTCGGCGTCGCGGGCGGGCAGCAGCTTGGGCTGCAGGCCGAAGCTGACCAGCCGGGCGGCGTCGGCCGCGTCGGCGGGCGTGACGGCGCCGCCGGTGTGCCCGGTCCCGCCGGGGTGGGCGGACAGGCCTCCGTGGGCGAGCCGCGCGGGGTGCGAGGGTGCCGCGGCGGGGCCGGATGCCGTCGGGTGGGTGGGGCCGGCCGGGTCGCCGTCGGGTGCGCCGCCCTGGGGAGCGGGCGCCTCGGGGGCCGCGTGCGGGGCGTCCGGCTCGCTCCACGCGTCGGCGTGCTCTGCGTGGTGGTCGCTCACGGCTGGGGCTCCTTGGTGGGGGTGGAGATCGGTGTCGCTGGGGACGTCATGCGGTGTCCGTTCGGTCCGCGGCCATGCCGGCGGCGTCCAGGAGGGCCGTGCCGACGATCAGGTCGGCGCCGCCGAACTCCGGGTCGTCGAGCTCGGTGCCGTCGTCGACCGCGAAGAGCAGCCGCTGCTCGCCCTGGCGGTACGCGGTGCCGACCGGGGGGCTCGCGGCGTGGATCGCGAGGAGGGCCACCAGATAGGGCAGTTCGGGGTCGCGCCGGCGGGCCTCGGCGAGCAGCCCCGAGAGCCGGCGCGGGGCGTCGTGCTCCAGGTCGAGCAGCCGCATGGCGCTCGCCAGTTGCTCCTCGCTGAACCGGCTGTCGTCGGGGGTGGCGATCAGATCGGGCTCGGGCATCTCCGCGCCGAGGTGCTCGCGCTCGGCCGGCGGGGTGAGCAGCAGGTCGACGAGGTCGGTGATCCGTACCGAGCCGGGGGTGCGCAGACCGGTTCCGTGGGCGAAGTACACGTCGGTGACGCGGATCGACTGCTCGACGGGCAGCGGCAGCAGGGGGGCGACCAGCTGTCCGTACAGGTCGAGGCCCGCGCGCGCGGTGGGCCCGGCGAATGCCTGCCGGTCCTGCTCCGCACGGAAGAGGGGCCCCGCTTCCAGGAGGCGGGACTGCAGCTGGGTGTGGCGGCGGATGCAGTCCTTGACGATGTCGACGAGCTCGGCCGCGCGCCGCTTGTGCTCCGCCGTCTTCGCGTCGGACGCGGCTTCGGCTTCGTCGCGGGCCTTGCGGATGTTGGTCAGGATGGCGTTCTCGTGGCGGTACCGGTCGGCGACGTGGTCGAGCGCCTCGTCGATCATGTCCGGTACGGCGTTGAGCCAGTCGACCGCGCGGACGTTGCGCCGGGTGGCCTCCAGGGTCTTGCGGAGTGTCTCGGCGTACTGCACGGTGCGGTAGCGCGCCTGCTCGGCGGCGAGCTGGGCGTCGGCGAGCCGGCCCCGGCTGATCAGCACCTCCAGCTTGACCTCGGCGGCGATCTGGGCGCTGGTGACGTCGGTGTCGAGGGCTCCGACGAGGACGTTGACCGCTTCGTCGGTGGTGCGCAGGTACACGGCGCCGCCGTAGCCGGGGACTTCCTCGATGAGCTTGAAGTCGTAGTCGCGGCGCACATAGACGCCGTCGGTGCCGAAGGTGCCGTACACGGCGCGGAAGCCGCGGTCGACGCTGCCGACGTTGATCAGGTTCTCCAGCACCCAGCGGGCGACCCGCTCGTGCTCGGCGGCGGGCCGCTGCGGGGCCTGGGCGGCGACGCGGGGCAGCAGCCGGGCGACGATCTGCTCGTGGTCGGCGCCGGTGTCGAAGTCCATGTTGAGTGTGACGAGGTCGATCGCGGCGAGAGCGACCTCCGCCATGGCGTAGATCGAGTACTCCCCCGCGAGGTTCGCCTTGCGGGCGTCCAGGTCGTGCAGCGGCGCCGTGCACGCGAGCGCGCGCAGGCGCCGCGCCAGCCCTTCGTCGGCGGCCGGGCCCTGCGCGGGCCGCGGCCCCGCGCTGAGCTGGGGCGGAACGAATTCCGTCGAGGCAGGCGAAGTCACGGTGCACAGATTAGGTCCTCGCACTGACAGCGGTCGAAACGGCGCAGAAGCCCCCGGCCCCGGCCGGGCGGCGGCGCGGCGGGCGGGTCAGCCCGCGCTGTCGACCAGGTGCGCGTAGACCTCGACCAGCTGGGTGCGGGATTCGTCGAGGTAGGCCACGAGCAGGCGTTCCGCCGTGGTCCGCTCCCCTGCCTGCAAGGCGTCCAGAATCTCCCGGTTTCGAACGAGATAGGGCTCGTGCAGTGCCCGGGGGTCGTCCACCATGTGGAAGGCGAGCCGGAGTTCGGCCAGGACGCCGCGCATCAGCTCGTCGGTGCGGTCGCTTCCGGCGAGGGCCACCAGCTCGCGATGGAAGTGGATGTTGGCCGTGGAGACGCCCTTCCAGTTCCCGTCGCGCGCGTCCCGCTCGCCGCCCGTGACGGCCAGGACCAGCCCGTCCAGGGCGAAGGGCGGCTCGCCCAGGCCGTGCACGACGGCGCACTCGACCAGGCGGCGGGTGCGGTAGATGTCGATGACGTCCTCGACCGCGAGGACCCGGACGAACACCCCCCGGTTGAGCTCGTGGACGAGCAGCCGCTCGTGGGTGAGGAGCCGGAAGGCCTCGCGCAGGGTGTTGCGGGACACGCCGAGCGCGCCGGCGATGCTGTCCTCGGAGAGCCGGGTGCCCGGCGGGAAGAAGCCTTCGGCGATGCGGGTGCGCAGGATGTCGGCGACCCGTTCCGCGGTGCTCGTGCGGCCCAGCAGCGCGCGGTCGCCCTCCAGCCCGCCGGCCGGCTCGGAGCTCGAGCCCGTCGTTCGCACAGCACCCTCTTCTCGTCCGTCGCCGCCCCGGGCGCCGTCCGCGGACGACCCCTCGCCGTCCATCGTAGAAGGAAAGACCGACGCGGGAACGAGGGAACAAGCCCCTTGTCGGATCGTTCAACAATCCCCTACCTTGTGGGCACCGCACGGCTACGGCTCCTCCCCCTCTCTGCGAGGTGAAGATGAGTACGACCCAAACCCCTCAGGCCACCCAGGGCGAACGCCCCGAGGACACGGGCGCGTTCGCCTGGCTGCGGGCCCTCGGCCCGCGCGGCCGGCGCGCCTTCGGCGGCGCGTTCGGCGGCTACGCCCTCGATTCCTACGACTTCTTCACGCTGCCGCTGAGCATGGTGGCGATCGCCGCCTATTTCAGCCTGGACAGCGGCCAGACCGGGCTCCTCACCACCGTCACGCTGGTCGTCTCGGCCGTCGGCGGTGTGCTCGCCGGCATCCTCGCCGACCGCGTCGGGCGGGTGAAGGCGCTGATGGCCACGGTGATCATGTACGCGTTCTTCACCGTCCTGTGCGGCTTCGCGACCAACTACGAGACCCTGCTGGTCTTCCGCGCCCTGCAGGGCATCGGCTTCGGCGGCGAGTGGGCGGTCGGCGCCATCCTGGTCGCCGAGTACGCCTCGGCCAAGCACCGCGGGCGTACGCTCGGCGGCATCCAGAGCGCGTGGGCGGCCGGCTGGGCACTCGCGGTGATCGTCTACACGCTGGTGTTCCACTTCCTCGACCCCGACACCGCGTGGCGCGTGATGTTCTGGACCGGCGCCCTGCCCGCCCTGCTGGTCATCTACATCCGGCGGAACGTGCAGGACGCGCCGCACGTCACCGAGGCACGGGCCAGGAGCGCCGGGCGGGGCTCGTTCACCGCGATCTTCCGCCCCGGACTGCTGGGCACCACGCTGTTCGCCGTGCTGCTCTCCACCGGTGTCCAGGGCGGGTACTACACGCTCGCCACGTGGGTCCCCACCTATCTGAAGGGCGAACGTGGCCTGACCGTCGTCGGCACGGGCGGGTATCTGACCTTCCTCATATCCGGCGCCTTCATCGGCTATCTCACGGGCGGTTATCTCACGGACCGGCTGGGCCGCAAGCGCAACATCGCGCTCTTCGCGTTCCTCTCGGCGCTGTGCATCCTCGCCTACACCAACATCCCGGCCGGGGCGAACGGCCTGCTGCTGGTCCTCGGCTTTCCGCTCGGGTTCTGCATGTCGGCCATCTTCAGCGGGTTCGGCTCCTTCCTCGCCGAGCTCTACCCGACGGCGGTCCGGGGCACCGGCCAGGGGTTCACGTACAACACCGGCCGCGCGGTGGGCGCGTTCTTCCCCACCCTGGTCGGCTTCCTGGCCGACAGCTGGGGCGTGGGCGGAGCACTGGTCTTCGGCGCCGTCGGGTACGGCATCGCCGTGCTGGCGCTGCTCGGCCTGCCCGAGACCCGCGGTCGCGAGCTGACCTGACGCGAGCACGAGGAGACACCACCATGACCTGGGCGTCGATCGACCTGAACGCCGATCTCGGAGAGGGCTTCGGCCGCTGGACGCTGACCGACGACGAACAACTGCTGTCCGTCGTCACCAGCGCCAATGTCGCCTGCGGCTTCCACGCCGGGGACGCGGCGACCATGCGGCGCGTCTGTGACCTCGCCGCCGAGCGGAAGGTCCGCATCGGCGCCCAGGTCTCCTACCGCGACCTGGCCGGCTTCGGCCGGCGCTCCATGGACGTCCCCGCGGACGAGCTGGCCGCCGAAGTGGCGTACCAGATCGGCGCACTGGAGGTCTTCGCGCGGGCCGCCGGGGGACGGGTGTCGTACGTGAAGCCGCACGGCGCCCTCTACAACCGCGTCGTGCACGACGAGGAACAGGCGCAGGCCGTCGTCGACGGCGTCCTGCTGACCGGAGAACGGCTGCCCGTGCTGGGGCTGCCCGGCTCGCGGCTGCACGAGACGGCCGACAAGGCGGGCCTGCCCGTGGTGACCGAGGCGTTCGCCGACCGCGCGTACACCGCCGCGGGCACGCTGGTGCCGCGCACGCGGGAAGGGGCCGTCGTCACCGACCCGGCGGCCGTCGTGGACCGGTCGGTGTCCATGGCCCGGTTCGGTGTCGTCACCTCCGCGTGCGGGCGCCCGGTGCCGGTGCGGGCCCGCTCGCTGTGTCTGCACGGCGACACCCCGGGCGCGGTGGAACTGGCCCGGCGCGTCCGGGACCGGCTCGAGGCGGCCGGGGTGCGTGTGGAGGCCTTCGTATGAGGACCCTGCCGGTGGGCGAGCGGGCCCTGCTCGTGGAACTCGCCGGCGGTGAGGAGACCCGGGCCTTCCACGCCGAGCTGCTGCGCCGCCGGGCGGCCGGCCTGCTGCCGGCCGTGCGGGAGATCGTCCCCGCCGCCCGGACGGTACTGCTCGACGGGGTGGCCGATCCCGGGCGACTGGCCGCCGAGGTCGCCCGGTGGGAGATCGCGCCCCTCCGCGCGCGCGAGGAACCCGCCGTCGAGGTGCCGGTCCGGTACGACGGGCCGGATCTCCCGGAGGTGGCCGCACTCTGGGGCGTGGCACCGCACGAGGTCGCGAAGATCCACTCGGCGGTCGCGTTCACGGTGGCGTTCTGCGGCTTCTCCCCCGGGTTCGGCTATCTGACCGGGCTGCCCGAGCGGTACGAGGTGCCGCGCAGAGCCACCCCGCGCACGACGGTGCCGGCCGGCTCCGTGGCGCTGGCGGGGCCGTACACCGGGGTGTACCCGCGCCCGTCCCCCGGCGGCTGGCAGCTGATCGGCACGACGGACGCGGTGCTGTGGGACCCCGCGCGGGAGCCCGCCGCGCTGCTGTCGCCCGGCGCGCGGGTCCGTTTCGTGCCGGTGGGACCGGAGGCCCGATGACCGACCGGGCCTTCGCCGTCGTACGGGCCGGGGCGCTCACCACCGTGCAGGACCTGGGGCGGTACGGCCACGCCCACCTGGGGGTGCCCCGGTCGGGTGCCCTCGACCCGGGTGCGAGCCGGCTGGTCAACCGGCTCGTCGGCAACCCGCCGGACGCCGCCGTGCTGGAGACCACGGTCAACGGGTGCGCGGTACGGCCCCGGTGCGCGGTGACGGTCGCGGTGGGCGGCGCGCCGTGCCCGGTCACGGTCGACGGGCGGCCGGTGGCGTGGGGTGCCGCGGTGCGGCTCGCCCCGGGCGCCCTGCTGGAGGTGGGCGCGGCGGTGCGCGGCCTGCGCTCCTACGTGGCGTTCGCCGGCGGCGTCGCGGCCGATCCGGTGCTGGGCAGCCGGTCCACGGACCTGCTGTCCGGACTGGGGCCCGCACCGTTGAGCGAGGGGGCGGTCCTGCCTCTGGGCCGGCCGGGTGGCGGGACTCCGCGGTTCGAGGCGGCGCCCTGGCCCGGCCCGCCTGACGAACTGGTACTGCGCGTGCGCCTGGGGCCGCGCCACGACTGGTTCACGCGAGAGGCGCTGCTCGGCCTCACCACGCGCGTGTACCGGGTGTCGCCGGCGAGCAACCGGATCGGGCTGCGCACCGAGGGACCCTCCCTGGAGCGCGCCGTCCGGGGTGAACTGCCCAGTGAGGGGATGGTGCTGGGCGCGGTGCAGGTCCCGCCGGACGGCCGTCCGGTGGTGTTCCTCGCCGACCATCCCACGACCGGCGGCTATCCGGTGGTGGCGGTGGTGCGGGAGGCGGATCTTGCCGCCACAGCGCAGGCGGTGCCGGGGACGCCGGTGCGGTTCGTGCCGTTCCGGTGAGCGGGCGCGCGGTCAGTGCCCGTCCGGGCGGTCCCCGGGGGCGCCGTACCCGCCGCCGCCGGGCGTCCTGACCACGAGGACGTCCCCGGGGCCGACGTCCACCGCGTCGACCCCGCCGAGCGGCTCCGTCGTGCCGTCCGCGCGCTCCACGCTGTTCTCGCCGAGCGCGCCCGGTCCGCCGCCCGCCATGCCGTACGGGGGCACCCGCCGGTGCCCGGTCAGCAGCGCCACCGTCATCGGTTCGAGGAAGCGGATGCGCCGCTCCACCCCGTTCCCGCCCCGCCAGCGGCCCTGTCCGCCGCTGCCGTCGCGCACGGCGAAGGCGTCGACCCTGACCGGGTAGCGCCACTCCAGCACCTCGGGGTCGGTGAGGCGGGAGTTGGTCATGTGGGTCTGCACGGCGTCGGCCCCCGGGAAGCCGTCGCCGGCCCCGGAGCCGCCGGCGACCGTCTCGTAGTACTGCACCCGGTCGTTGCCGAAGGTCACGTTGTTCATGGTGCCGGAGCCTTCCGCCTGGACACCGAGCGCCGCGTACAGGGCGCCGGTGACGGCCTGCGAGGTCTCGACGTTGCCCGCGACGGTCGCGGCCGGATACGCCGGGGCGAGCATCGAACCGTCCGGGACGAGGACCTCCAGGGGTTCCAGACAGCCGCTGTTGAGCGGGATGTCGTCAGCGACGAGGGTCCGGAAGACGTACAGCACCGCCGCCATGACGACGGACATGGGCGCGTTGGCGTTTCCGGGCAGCTGCGGCGAGGTGCCGGTGAAGTCCAGTACGGCACCGCGCCGCTCGGGGTCGACGCGCAGGGCGACCCGGATGACGGCGCCGCCGTCCGTCTCGTAGCGGCAGGTGCCGTCCCGGAGGGTGGCCACGATGCGCCGGACGGACTCCTCGGCGTTGTCGCGGACGTGCCGCATGTAGGCGTGGACGACGTCGAGCCCGAACTGCTCCACCATCTTGTGGAGTGCCTCGATGCCCTTCTCGTTCGCCGCGATCTGGGCCCGCAGGTCGGCCAGGTTGGTGTCGGGGTCGCGGGAGGGGTACGGGGCCTCGGTGAGCAGTCGGCGGGTCTCGGTCTCGCGCAGCCGGCCGTCCCGCACGAGCAGCCAGTTGTCGAAGAGGACGCCCTCCTCGTGGACCGTGCGGCTGAAGGCGGGCATGGAACCGGGCGTGATGCCGCCGATCTCCGCGTGGTGTCCGCGCGAGGCGACGAGGAAACGCAGCCGCGTCCCCTCCGGATCGAAGACGGGGGTCACGACCGTGACGTCGGGCAGATGGGTGCCGCCGTGGTACGGGTCGTTGATCGCGTACACGTCGCCCTGCCGCATGGTGCCGTGGTTGCGGCGCAGCACCTCCTTGATCGACTCCCCCATCGAGCCGAGGTGGACCGGGATGTGGGGGGCGTTGGCGATCAGGTTGCCGTCCGCGTCGAACAGGGCGCAGGAGAAGTCGAGCCGTTCCTTGATGTTGACGGAGTGGGCGGTGTTCTCCAGGCGGACGCCCATCTGTTCGGCGATCGCCATGAAGAGGTTGTTGAAGACCTCCAGGAGGACCGGGTCGACGTCGGTGCCGACCGCCGTGCGGGCCGGGCGGGGGACGGCGCGGGTGAGCAGCAGGTGGCCCGAGTCGGTGGCGGTGGCCTGCCAGCCCGCGTCGACGACGGTCGTGGCGTCGGCCTCGGCGATGACGGCCGGCCCGGTCACCGTGCCGGCGGGCCGCAGGTCCTCGCGCCGGTACAGCGGGGTGTCGCGGCGCGCTCCGTCGACGTACACGCCCACGGTCGCACGCGGCCGCGGGCCGGTCTCCTGCGCCACCGGACCGCTTTCGCCGGGGGTCTGTCCGACGACGACCGCGCCGTGCGGGCCGGCCTGTCCGACCGCTTCCACGGAGACCGCCTCCACCACGAGCGGCTTGTCCATGGTGAAGGCGTACCTCGCGCGGTGGGCCGTCTCGAATGCCTCCCTCATGGCGGTGACGGAGCCCAGGGCTACCGGGAGGCTCGCGTCGGTGCCCGCGTAGCGGACGAGCACGCGCGCGTGGGTGCTGATGGCGTCGTCGGCCAGTCCGTCGGCGCGCAGGTCGGCCGTGGTCCGCCGGGCGAGTTCGGCGCACAGGTCACGCACGCGCGCGTGGGTGGTGTCGTCCAGCGGGGCCTCGACGGAGTGTTCGCGCATGGCGGTGGCGTCGGCAAGTCCGATGCCGTACGCGGAGAGCACCCCGGCGAGCGGCGGTACGAGGACGGTGTCGACACCGAGGGCGTCGGCGACGGCGCAGGCGTGCTGGCCGCCGGCACCGCCGAAGCTGGTGAGCGCGTAGCGGGTGATGTCGTGTCCCCGCTGGACGGAGATCTTCTTGACGGCGTTCGCCATGTTCAGGACGGCGATTTCCAGGAAACCGGCGGCGACCTCCTCGGGGGAACGGGCGGTTCCGGTGTGCTTCCCCACCTCATCGGCGAGTTCGGTGAAGCGCCGGCGCACGGTGTCCGCGTCGAGGGGCTGGTCGCCGTCCGGGCCGAAGACCGCGGGGAAGTGGTCCGGCTGGACGCGGCCCAGCATGACGTTGGCGTCGGTCACCGTCAGCGGGCCGCCGCGCCGGTAGCAGGCGGGCCCGGGGACCGCCCCGGCGGAGTCGGGCCCCACGCGGTAGCGCCGGCCGTCGAAGTGGAGGATCGATCCGCCGCCGGCGGCGACGGTGTGGATGTTCATCATGGGGGCGCGCATGCGGACACCGGCGACCTGGGTGCCGAGTTCGCGTTCGAAGGCGCCCGCGTAGTGGGACACGTCGGTGGACGTACCGCCCATGTCGAAGCCGATCACCCGGGCGAACCCGGCCTGTTCGGAGGTGCGGGCCATGCCGACGACGCCGCCCGCGGGGCCGGAGAGCACGGCGTCCTTGCCGCGGAAGTGCGCGGCTTCCCGCAGTCCGCCGTTGGACTGCATGAACATCAGCCGGATGCCGGCCAGTTCGGCGGCCACCTCGTCGACGTACCGGCGCAGGATCGGTGAGAGGTACGCGTCGACGACCGTGGTGTCTCCGCGCGGGACCAGTTTGATCAGGGGGCTGACCTCGTAGGAACAGCTGATCTGGGTGAAGCCCGCCTCACGGGCCGCGCCGGCGACCCGCACCTCGTGGTCGGGGTGGCGGTAGCCGTGCATCAGCACGACCGCGGCGCTGCGGAAGCCGTCGTCCCGGGCGGCCGCGAGGTCGCGGGTGACGGCGGCCAGGTCCAGGGGCCGCACGACGGTGCCGTGGGCGTCGATCCGCTCGGGGACCTCGATGACCCGGTCGTAGACCGCTTCGGGAAGCACGATGTGCCGGTCGAAGAGGCGTGGCCGGTTCTGGTACGCGATGCGCAGGGCGTCCCGGAAGCCCTCGGTGACGACGAGGACGGTCGGCTCGCCGCGGCGCTCCAGCAGGGCGTTGGTGGCGACGGTGGTGCCCATTTTGACGGTGGCGATCCGGTCGGCGGGTACGGGATCGTCCGGGCCGAGCCCGAGCAGCAGCCGGATTCCCGCGACGGCGGCGTCCCGGTACCGCTCGGGGTCGTGCGACAAGAGCTTGCGGGTGACCAGACGCCCGTCGGGGCGCCGGCCCACGATGTCGGTGAAGGTGCCGCCTCGGTCGATCCAGAACTCCCAGCGCCCGCTCATTCCCCCATTCTGGCAAGGGGAGCGTGCCCCGACACGGCGGCGAGCGCGGCCGCGAGGGACTGTTCGGCGCCCGCGTCGAGCAGTGCGCCGGTGCCGCGCGCCCAGTGGCGTACCTCCGCTCCGGCCAGCCGCAGCAGCTGGGGCAGCAGATCGTGGCAGCGTCTGACCACCCAGCCGGTGCCGGCCGTGGCCAGCCACCGCAGCGTGTCGGCGCGGGTCGGCGGCGGCTGCTCGGGCTCGCGGCCGGGCGGGGTGCCGGTGGCCAGGCCCCGGTCGGCGAGGAGCGCGTGGAACCGGGCGGCGATCGTCCGGTGGCCGCGCTCGCCGGGGTGGAGCCGGTCCGCGCTCCACAGGGCCCGGTCCGCCACCCACTCGGCGTCCGCCATGTGCAGGTGCACGGCGCCGTAGCGGGCCGACACGGCGTGGACGACGGCGTTGACGGACCGCTGCCGCCGGGCCAGCGGCCGCGCGAGCGGTGGGGGCAGCCCGAGCATGCTGCCCGGATCCGGCAGACATGCCGTCAGGAGCACGGCCCCCTGGGCGGACAGCGCCGCGCAGACCTCGTCGAGGTGGGCGGCGAGCTCGACGATGTCGAAGGTACGGCGCAGGGTGTCGTTGACCCCGACCACGACCGACGCGATGTCCGGCCGGTACGCGGCCGCCCGCGGGCCCTGGCTCTCGGCGACGTCGCGGGTCAGGGCACCGCTGACGGCGAAGTTGCGGAACTCCGCGCCCGGGGCGCCGTCCGAGAGCCCCTCGCCCAGCAGCGCCGCCCACCCTCGCCAGCCGTCCCCCACGGGGTCGCCGAGCCCGGCGGTGAGGGAGTCGCCGAGCGCGGCATACCGCACGGCCCGCGCCTGCGGCACGACGGGGGCGGTGGGTGGGGTGGATGCGGCGGGCACCGTTTCAGCCGGTACCGCCGCGAGGGTGGTCGTGGCGGTCATGCCGGCACCTCCCGGTCCGTGGACCGGTCGGGGACGCGGTCAGGGGCGCGGCCCGTGGACCGGTCGAGGGCACGGCCCGTGGCCCGGTCGACGGCACGATCCGCGGACCGGTCGAGGGCACGGTCAGGGACGCCGCCCGTCAACCGGTCGGAGACACGGTCAGAGGCACCGTCCGGGGCCTGGCCGAGGGCGCGGCCCACGGACCGGTCGACGGCAGCACGATCCGGGGACCGGTCGAAGGCGCGGTCAGGGACGCCGCCCGTCAACCGGTCGGAGACACGGTCAGAGGCACCGTCCGGGGCCTGGCCGAGGGCGCGGCCCACGGACCGGTCGACGGCAGCACGATCCGGGGACCGGTCGAGGCCGCGGTCGAGGGCGCGGCCCGTGGACCGGTCAGGGGCACGGCCCGTGGACCCGTCGGGGACGCGCTCGGAGGCGCGGTCCGGGGCGCGGTCCTGCGGGCGGGCCTCGTGCGGTGGGCGCGCCGGTGCGTCGAGGGCGGTCAGGAACGCCGCCACCGCGCGGTCCCAGCCGAAGAGTTCCGCGCGGGCGCGGGCGACCGAGCGGCGGTGCGTCTCCGGGCGGGCGAGCACGTCGCCCACCGCGTCGGCGAACGCCGCCGGGGCGTCCAGGGCCGCGGCGCCCGCGGCGCCCACGACCTCGGGCAGCGCAGAGGACGCGCTCGCCACGACCGGTGTGCCGCAGGCGAGTGCCTCCAGGGCGGACAGCCCGAACGTCTCCGCCGGTCCGGGCGCCAGGCAGAGGTCCGCCGCGGCCTGCAGATCGGCGAGGGCCTCCCGGTCGGCCACGTGGCCGAGGAAGTGCGCCTCCAGCCGCTGCGCCCGGGACCGGCGCTCCAGCCGGGCCCGCAGGGGGCCGTCGCCGGCGACCACGAGGGCGACCCGGACGCCCCGGGCGCGCAGCTCCGCGACGGTGTCCAGGGCCGTGCCGGGACGCTTCTCGACCGACAGCCGGGAGCAGAGCAGGAGCAGGACGTCCGCCTCTCGCGCGTACCTGGCCCGCAGGGCCGTGCTGCGCCGCCCCGGGTGGCACCGCCGCAGGTCGACGCCGAGCGGTGCCCGCACCACGTTGCGGGCGCCTACGCGGACGAACTCCCGCTCGGCCCACTCGGTCGTGCACACGATCCGCGCGTACGCCCAGGCGCTGCGGCGGTTGAGCCGGTCGGCGGCCCGGGCGGCCGCGGACGCCGGCAGACCCCAGGTGCGCAGGACGCCGTCGGCCGTCTCGTGGGAGACCATCACGGCCGGGACGCGGGCGCGCCGGGCCCATTCGCCGGTCCAGCGCAGGGTGGTGCGGTCGGAGACCTCCAGACGGTCGGGGCCGAGCTCCTCCAGCACCCGGCGCAGGCGCCGCCGGTCGGCGAGGACGCGGTAGCCGCCGGTGCCGGGGAGCGCCCGTCCCGGCAGGGTGATGACACGGCCCTGGGCGGTGACGGTGTCGCTCGTCGTCTCTCCGGGCCTCACGAGGACCGGTTCGTGCCCGGCGGCGAGGTACCCGCGGCCGAGCTCCTCGAGCGCCGTGCGCAACCCGCCGGAGGACGGGGTGACGAAGTTCGTTAGCCGTACGATGCGCAGGCTCATGCCGCCACCGCCGTACGCGCGGCCAGCACCTCGCCGTAGTGGCCGATGAGCCGGTCACCCACGGCGGCCCAGGTGCGGCCCTCGACGGCGGCCCGGCCGGCCCGGCCGTACGCGGTCCGGAGGGCGGGGTCGGCGGCGAGCGCGGCCACCGCCGCCCTCACCGCTGCCGAGTCGTGCGGGGCGACCAGGAGACCGGTCCGACCGTCCTCGACGAGGTCCAGCGGTCCACCGGCGGCGGGAGCGACGACCGGGACACCGCTGGCCATCGCCTCCTGGACGGTCTGGCAGAACGTCTCGTACGGCCCGGTGTGGGCGAACACGTCCAGCGAGGCGAAGATCCGGGCGAGTGCGTCGCCCGTGCGGCGGCCGAGGAACACGGCGCCGGGCAGGGCGGTGCGCAGCGCGGCCTCGCTGGGGCCGTCGCCGACGACCACGACGCGGACGCCGGGCAGGCCGCACACTCCGGCGAGGAGTTCCACGTGCTTCTCGGGGGCGAGCCGGCCGACGTACCCGACGAGCAGTTCGCCGTCCGGGGCGAGTGCGCGGCGCAGTGCCTCGTCCCTCAGGCCGGGCCCGAACCGTACGGTGTCGACGCCGCGCGGCCACAGCCGCACCCGCGGGACCCCCTGCTCCTCCAGGTCGCGCACGGCGGCGGTGGAGGGCGCGAGGGTCCGGTCGGCGGCGCCGTGCACGGCCCGCAGCCGCCGCCAGGCGGCACCCTCGCCGGTGCCCATGTACGTGCGGGCGTAGCCGGCGAGGTCGGTCTGGTAGACGGCGACGGCGGGCAGACGGAGCCGTGCGGCGGCCGCCATTCCACGCACGCCGAGCACGAAGGGGCTCGCGAGGTGGACGAGGTCGGCCCGGTGGGCGGTGAGGGCGGCGGCGACCCGGCGGCTGGGCAGCGCGACCCGCACCTGCGGGTAGCCGGGCAGCGGCAGTGAGGGCACGCGCACCACGGGGCAGGGCGCGCCCCCGTAGTCCGCGCCCGCGGCCCCGGCGGGCCCCGCCGGGGCTATGACGAGCGGGTCGTGTCCGCGTGCGGCGAGATGACGGGCGGTCTGCAGGGCGCAGTGCGCCACACCGTTGACGTCGGGAGGAAAGGATTCGGTGACGATGACGACACGCATACCGCTGTTGTCGCCGCGACCGGGGTGGCTCCGCCGACTTGGATCTTTCCCCCGGGGGAACGTCCCATGAGCGTTTCCCCGCACCGCCCTCCCCCGGCGCCCTCCTCCTCGGCACCCGGCTCTCGGCGCCGCCGGCGGACCGGGGCCGCCCGCCCCGGGCGGTCGCGTTCCTCCGGCCCGGCGGACAGGAGCCGGAGTGCCGGCGCGTCCGTACCCGTGGGACCGGGGCCGGAGGCCCGTCCCGCAGGTCCGGCGCGGAGCGGCGTTCCGGCCCGCGGTCCGGCGTCGGCCTCCCGGCCCCCTTGCCGGCGGCGGGCGCGGACCGGCGGGCTCAGCACCTGACGCCCGCACAGCGGGCGGACCACCGCCCTTGTCCCGGTTTGCGGCCCGGCGGTCGGGCCAGGCGCCGGGGGACCCGGACCGCCGGATCGCCACGCGGCGACCGGCGGCCCCGGCCCAAGCGGTCGGGTCACAGGCCGCGGGGCGCAGAACTCAGGGCGCAGGGCTCGGCTCGCGGGGACCTGAGCCCCGGAGCCCGCCGGCCCGGGAATCAGAGCGCCGGCGTGTCGGGGCCGATCCGGCTGCGGACGGCGGTCTGGACCTCGTCCTCCTCGGCCGGGTCGGTGGCCAGCCGCCGCAGGCGTTCCGCCACGCGGACGTCGCCCGTCTCGGCGTGCAGCGCGGCGATCTCCCTGGTGGTCTCCTCGCAGTCCCACAGGCATTCGACGGCGAAGCCGGTGGCGAAGGAGGGGTCGGTCGCGGCGAGGGCGCGTGCGGTGCGGCCGCGCAGCTGGGAAGCGGATGTCTCGCGGTAGATGTGGCGCAGTACGGGGGCGGCGCAGCCGATGCCGAGCCGGCCGGCGCCGTCGACCAGCGTGTAGAGGGACGGCGCGTCGGGGCCGTCGGCCCGTACGGCTTCGCGGAGGGCGCCGAGGACGAGCTTGGCGTCCTGGGCGCCGCCCCGGCAGGCCAGGACGCCCGCCGCGGACGTACCGAGCGCGTCCGGCCGGTGCACCCAGCCGCGGGCGCGGTCGACGGCCGCTTCGCCGCACATCCGCTCGAAGGCGGCGACGGCGGCCTCGGCGACGGTGCGGGAGCCGCCGCTCACGGCGGACTCGATCAGGTCCAGGACGACGGGGTCCTGGGATTCGGCGAGGTAGTGCAGGGCGGCGCAGCGGGCGCCGTCCGGGCCGCCGCGGGCGGCTTCGAGGATCAGGGGCCGGTCCTCGGGCCCGGCGACCGCGGTCAGGCAGCGGGCGGCCGGTCCGTGCAGCGGACTGCCCCGCTCCAGGCCCTGCTGGGCCCAGTCGAAGACGGCCTGGACGCTCCAGCCGGGCCGCGGCCCCGAGGGGCGCAGCTGCCGCTGCCAGCGGTCGAAGGAGCCCTGTTCCCGGGCGGCGCGCACGCGGGCGCCGACGGCCTCGCGCGGATCCTCGGCCCACAGCCGCCAGGGGCGGGGCTCGAAGGCGTCGCGGACGGCGCCGGCCAGCTCGGCGTCGCCCTCCGGCGTGGCCGGGAAGCGGGCGAGGACCGGGAGCGCGAGGCCGCGCAGTCCGGAGTCGTCGTCGCGCAGGGCGAGCTCGTCGAGGGCCCAGGCCCAGTTCGACCCGGTCGCGGCGTACCTGCGCAGCAGGGCGAGGGCGTCCTCGCGGCCGTACGAGGCGAGGTGGCCCAGTACGGAGAGGGCGAGGCCGGTACGGGACTCCTCGGTGTCGAAGTGGTCCTCGGCCCCGAAGAGGTGCGCCTCGATGTCGTCGAGGCCACCGTGGAGATCCAGGTACAGGCGCGCGTAGTAGAGGGAGCGGTTCTCGACCTGCCAGTCCTGGCGCGGGTCGTGGAGAACGCAGCTGTTGAGGGCCGCTAGGGCTTCCGCGCGTGGCGCGGCGAGCGCGTGCAGGGTGCCGTCGCCGCGGCCCCTCTGCAACAGGCCGAGCAAGGTGCCGCTCGGCGCTATGACTGGATCGAACATGGAAAATGCCTCACATCAAGCTGTCGACGCAACCGGGAAGAACCGGGGAACGGTGATCGCCTAGGCCGCGCAGCAACATGTGGAGCCGCCCGTCGTCTTCTGCTTGGTGCTGACCATCTTCCTCTGCCTCTCGTCGGTGGCCCCGTGCGGGCCCGACGTCATGATGACCCAGCCATTTCGCCGCCGCGACCACATTTACGGCACCGCTCTCACCTGGTGTTCAGTGTTCGTTCACCGGGACTCGAACAGCTCCAGGAGATGTGTCTTCCCAAACATCCGCGCGGTATCCACCGCGGACGGAGTCCCTGCCTCCGGATCTGCCCCGCCGGCGAGGAGGGCGCGGACGACGTCGTCCTCGCCCTTGAAGACGGCACCGGCGATCGGCGTCTGACCACGGTCGTTCGCGCTGTTCACGTCGGCGCCGCGGGCCACCAGGGCCGCAACGGCGGCCACGTGGCCGTGATAGGCGGCCAGCATCACCAGGGAGTCGCCCTTGTCGTTGGTGAGGTCCGCGGACACCCCGGCGTCGACGTACGCGGCGAGCGTCTCGGCGTCTCCCCGACGCGCAAGATCGAAAATCTTGGACGCCAGCTCGATGACTTCGGAGTCCGGGGTTTCACTCATCGGACGGACCGCCTTTCAACTGCTTGACCTGCTCATCGACCACGAACGAACCGACAGGGTACTGCCCGGCGGCGGAGGCTTCAGGCCGGGTCGGGGAGCGGGACCCGGAGCGGGACCCGGGTCGGGTGCGCTCATCGGCCAGTCAAGTGAAAACACCACAATTTCACCCATTTGCACCTTTTATCGCATGGATACTTCCTGTGAGGTTGGAAGTACTCAAGGTGACTGTCCCCTCACCCAGGAGAACCTCATGATCCTGTCCATCTCCGGAGTGGTCCTGCTCGGCATCATCGTCTTCCTCTTCTTCAAGAGGGACGGGCTCAAGGCCTCCCACGCCATGGTCTGCGCACTCTTCGGCTTCTACCTGGCGGGCACCGCCATCGCGCCCAGCATCACGGCGGGCGGCGCGAGCCTCGCCAGCCTGCTGGGCGGGATCAAGTTCTGACGCACCAGGATCCCTTCCCCGACTTCAGGAGCACGACGTGGCCCGGCGACCACTCCCCCGGATCCCCCGCATTCCGATCATCGGCGGCGAGCGGATCGCTCGCGGCCGGGAGATGGCCCGCACGGCCGCCGACGGGGCCACGGACGTCCTCCATCCGCTCATCGTCATCGCGCGCGGCCTGCGCAGACTGATCGCGGCCGGGCGCGCCAAGTGGGCGGCGACCCCCAAGGACCGGCGGGGTCCCGCGCTGTTCCTCGGAGCCGCCGGCGTGCTGGTCGTCGCCCTCATGCCGTACGGGCCGCTGCTCGCCCTGATCTCGGTGATGGCCGCGGCGGGCTGGCGGGGGCGGGAGCGCCAGGTCGTACGGACCGGGCCGGATCCGGCGGAGACCGAGCGGCTCAAGGCGCTGTACGAGGCCCTGGTCCCGTACTTCTCCGTGCCCGCGGACCCCAGCCCGCTCTTCGCCCACGGCGGCGAATGGAACAAGGCCTTCAGCGACTTCGCCTTCGACGCGGACGGCCGGCTCACCCGCCTGCTGGTCACCTACCCGGCGTACTTCACGGACGGCGAGGCCGCCTCGCGCGCCCGGATCGAGCAGTTGCTGCACGCCAAGTCCGGGCGGGGCCGGGAGTACCGGTTCGAGTGGGACGAGGAGGGCAACCAGCTCCTGATGACCGTGCTGCCCGCCCTGTCCACCTCGATCGCCGCGCAGCGCTTCGTGACCGTGCCCGGCGAGACGGTGCTGGGGTTCACGGACGCCGGGGCCGTACAGCGGACGGTGCCGGTCCGGGAGGGCGACGCGTCGCGGGACGCACCGCCGGTGGTGTGGCGCACCGGGCACCGCTCGACCGAGCCCCATCTGCTGGCGGTCGGTCAGCCCGGCAGCGGCACCACCACCCTGCTGCGGTCCATCGCCCTCCAGGCGCTGGCGCACGGCGACGTGCTGATCGTCGAGGGCAGCGGCACCGGCGAGTACGCCTGCCTGGCCGGGCGCCGGGGCGTGCTGGGCGTCGAGTGCGACCTGGGCGGGGCGGTGGCCAGCCTGGAGTGGGCGGCGCACGAGACCGAGCGGCGGCTGATCGCGGCGAACCGCGCCCGGCAGGCCGGGCACACCCCGCCGGAGGACACCCGACGGCCGCTGTGGATCCTGGTGGACCGGCCCGGCGTGTTCGGTCATCTGGCGGCGGCCGGCGGACGCGTCGACCCCCAGTCGCTGCTCCAGGTACCGCTGCGGCACGGACGGGCGGCCCATGTGACGGTCGTCGTGGCCGAACAGTTCGACGCCGTCGACACGCTCAGCGAGACCGTGCGGAACCACACCCGCGCGCGGGTGGTGCTGGGGCCCGCTTCCGCCGCACAGGTCGAGGCGGTCCTGGGCGCGGCGCCGCACACCACGCCGACGCCCGACGTGCCGCCTGGCCGGGGGTACGCGCGGCTCGGCACCGGCCCGGTGCTGCGGCTCCAGGTGCCCGCGACGCCGGACCCGTACGACGACGCCACGACCGAGGCGCACCGCCAGGCCGTGCTGGAACTGCTCCCCGAGCACCAGTCGCAGCGGCCCGCGGACGGCGCGGACGCACTGCCGCGCCGCGACCAGTGGCCGACCGGCACGGGCCGGCTGGCCCCGAGCTGACGACCACGGCGGGGGCTCCGGCCGCGAGCCCCGGAGGCGGGCCGGGCGTTCGCGCGCCGCCCCGGCCGCCGACCGGACAGCCCGGCGCCCGCTCGCGAGCGGGGAGCCGCCCCCGGGGCCCGTGGCCGCCTCACGCGCCGGCCTCGCGCCACATCCCATGAAGCCCCGCACGCCAAGGGGCTCGTGCGCCACGCGCCCGCGCACCGCACCGCCGGCCGCGAGCAGGGCGTGGAGACCATGCGGCCGACCGCACCCCGCCCCACGCACCACCCCGCCTCCTCGCCGTCCGCCCCGGCTCCCCACCGCCACCGCCACCGCCACCGCGGGACGGGCGGGGAAGCCGGCCGGGAACGCGCACGCGCCGACTGTGGCCGCTCACCCCCCGCGACTCCTCCTCGCAGGCGGGGCCACCGCCGCTCGCCCCGCCGACGCGAACCGGGGCCCCGGCTCAGGCCACGAACGTGCGCGGCTCCTCCGCCCCGTTCACGCCGTTCGCACCGGCCTCCACCAGGCGGGCCGCGGCGGCCAGCCGGACCGCCGCCTCCTCGGCGACCGGCCCGCCGACGGTGAACGGCAGGCGTACGTACCCCTCGAAGGCGCCGTCCACGCCGAAGCGCGGGCCCGACGGCACCCGGACGCCCACGCGCTCGCCGACCTCGGCGAGCCGGGAGCCGGAGAGCCCGCCGGTCCGCACCCACAGGGTCAGCCCGCCGGACGGCACCTCGAACTCCCAGTCGGGCAGCTCCCTGCGGACGGCGGCCACCAGGGCGTCGCGGTTGTCGCGGGCCTGCGCCCGGCGCAGGGCGACCGCCTCCTCCCAGCCGCCGGTGCGCATCAGCCAGTTGACGCCCAGCTGCTCCAGGACGGGCGTGCCGAGGTCGGCGTAGGCGCGCGCGGCGACCAGCGAGCGGATCACATCGGGTGCCGCGCGGACCCAGCCGATGCGCATGCCGGCCCAGAACGCCTTGCTGGCCGAGCCGACGGTGAGGACGGTGCTGCCGGCCGGGTCGAAGGCGCAGACCGGCCTGGGCATGTCCATCTCGGCGTCCAGGTACAGCTCCGTCATGGTTTCGTCGACGACCAGGACCGTGCCGGCCGAGCGGGCGGCGTCGACCATCTGGCGGCGCTGGTCCTCGTCGGCGAGCGCGCCGGTGGGGTTGTGGAAGTCGGCCACGACATAGGCCAGCCGGGGGGCGGCGTCCCGCAGCACCTGACGCCAGCGGGGCAGGTCCCAGCCGGTCAGCCCCTCCGCCATGGCGATCGGCACCAGCCGGGCGCCGGCCTCCCGCATGAGCTGCAGGATGTTGGCGTACGAAGGGGATTCGACGGCGATGCGTTCGCCGCGACCGGCGAAGAGATGACAGATGGCGTCCATCGCCCCCATCGCGCCGGTCGTGACCATGATCTGCTCGGGCATCGTCGGGATGCCCCGCTCGGTGTACCGGTCGGCGAGCATCTGCCGCAGCGCGGGGAGCCCGGCCGGGTAGTCGCCGTGCGTGTGGGCGTAGGGCGGCAGCTCCTCCAGCGCGCCCTGGAAGCCCCGGGTCAGCCAGGGCTCGGGGGCGGGCAGGGCCGCGCAGCCGAGGTCGATCATGGAACCGAGGGACTCCGGCGGCAGCGGTTCGAGGCCGCGGGCGGGCAGCGGGTTGCCCGCCGGTACGGCGGTCCAGCTGCCGGCCCCGCGCCGGGACTCCAGGAAGCCCTCCGCGCGAAGCGCCTCGTACGCCGCGGCGACCGTGGTGCGGCTGACGGAGAGCGCCAGGGCCAGTTCGCGCTCGGCGGGCAGCCTCGCCGCGACCGGGACGCGGCCTTCCAGGACCAGGAGGCGGATGCCGTCGGCGAGCGCGCGGTAGGCGGGCGGCTTGCGGGTGCCGGGCCCGGCCGGCCGTGGCGCTTGCGCGTTCAGTTGCCGGGCGAGCTGGGCGGGACCCACCGCCGAAGTCCACTGAGCCATGGAATTCAGTCCACCTTTCTCGAATTGGCCATGGTTGCGGTCCAATTCCCCCTCCCACAGTGACATGAGTCAGTCCACCACCACCACATCGGGGGGCACAACTTGTCCACCACCCCGGACACCACGAGCCGGCGCGGCCGGCACCTCACCCGCCGTCTGCTGCAGCTCTACACCGGTCTGACGCTGTACGGGGTGAGCTCGGCCCTCCTGGTGCGCAGCGGGCTCGGGCTGGAGCCCTGGAACGTGCTGCACCAGGGGCTCTCGGAGCTGACCGGTCTCACCATCGGCGTCGTCCTGATCATCGTCGGGGCACTCGTCCTGCTCGCCTGGATACCGCTCAGGCAGAAGCCCGGCCTCGGCACCGTCTCCAACGTCTTCGTGATCGGCGTCGTGATGGACGGCACCCTGGCGGTGACTCCGGACGTGCGCGGTCTGCTCGCCCAGATCCCGCTGATGCTCGCCGGAATCGTGCTCAACGGGGCCGCCACCGGCCTGTACATCGCCGCCCGGTTCGGCCCGGGCCCGCGTGACGGCCTGATGACGGGGCTGCACCGGGTCACCGGCCGGTCGGTGCGGCTGGTCCGGACCGCGATCGAGGTCTCCGTCGTGGTGTCCGGCTTCCTCCTCGGCGGCTCCCTGGGGGTCGGCACGGTGCTCTACGCCCTGATGATCGGGCCGCTCGCCCAGCTCTTCCTGCGCCTCTTCGCCGTCCCCGCCGCGGACGGCGGAAGCACGGTGGTCGCCTCGGGGACACCTCGGCGGGCGATACTGCGGCCGTGACTCTCGTACGCCACCCCTATCTGGACCACCCCTCCCTCATACCGTTCGCCCACCGCGGCGGGGCGGCGGACGGGCTGGAGAACACCGTCGCCGCGTTCCGGCGGGCCGCCGCGGCCGGGTACCGGTACTTCGAGACCGATGTGCACACCACCTCCGACGGCCGGCTCGTCGCGTTCCACGACGCCACGCTGGACCGGGTGACCGACGCCCGCGGACGGATCCGCGACCTGCCCTGGAGCGAGGTCGGCCGGGCGAGGGTGGCGGGGAGGGAACCGCTTCCGCTGTTCGAGGAGCTCCTCGAGGAGTTCCCGGAAGCCCGGTGGAATGTGGACATCAAGGCCGAGTCGGCCCTCGTCCCGCTGATCGAGCTGGTGCGCCGGACCGGTGCGTGGGAGCGGGTGTGCGTCGGTTCCTTCAACGAGGGCCGGGTGGCCAGGGCGCTGCGTCTGGCCGGGCCCCGGCTCGCCACCTCGTACGGGGTGCGGGGTGTGGTGGGGCTGCGGCTGCGTTCCCTGGGCATTCCGGCGGCCCTGCGGGCGGGGGCGGTGGCGGCGCAGGTGCCGGAGAGCCAGGGCGGGGTCCGGGTGGTGGACCGCCGTTTCGTGCGGGCGGCGCACGAGCGGGGGCTGCAGGTGCACGTGTGGACCGTGAACGATCCGGACCGGATGGCCGCTCTCCTCGACCTGGGGGTGGATGGCATCATGACCGATCATCTGGAGACGCTGCGCACGGTGCTGACCGCCCGGGGAGTCTGGGCCTGAGGCGCGCGCCGTCTCGCCACGGGGACGAGCGAGGGGGGCGGGCGTGACCGCCGACACCACCGATCCGGGCACCGGGACCGCCGGTGCAGCCGACCGCAGACGTGAACAACGCGGTTGGTACTTCTACGACTTCGCCTGCTCGGTCTACTCGTCCAGTGTGCTGACGGTGTTCGTCGGGCCGTATCTGACGTCCGTGGCCAGGGCGGCCGCGGACGCCGACGGTTTCGTCCATCCCCTTGGCATCCCGGTCCGCGCGGGCTCGGTCTTCGCGTACGCGGTGTCCGTGTCGGTCATCGTGGCCGTCCTGGTGATGCCGCTGGCCGGAGCGGTGGCGGACCGGACCGGTCGCAAGAAGCCACTGCTGGCCGCGTGCGCCTACCTCGGTGCGACCGCGACGGCGGGACTGTTCTTCCTGGACGGGGACCGCTATCTGCTCGGTGCCTTCCTGCTGATCGTGGCGAACGCCTCGCTCGCGGTCTCGATGGTGCTCTACAACGCCTATCTGCCGCAGATCGCGGAACCGGAGGAGCGCGACGCGGTCTCCTCGCGCGGCTGGGCCTTCGGATACACGTCGGGCGCGCTGGTGCTCGTGCTGGACCTGGTCCTCTACACGGGCCACGAGTCGTTCGGCCTGTCGGAGTCGGAGGCGGTGCGGATCTGTCTGGCGTCGGCCGGGCTGTGGTGGGGGGCGTTCACGCTCGTGCCGCTGCGCCGGCTGCGGGACCGGCGGGTGGCGCCCGGGGGCGAGGGCGCGGTCGGCTCCGGGTGGCGGCAGCTGATGGCGACGCTGCGCGACATGCGCCGGCACCCCCTGACGCTGTCCTTCCTCCTCGCCTACCTCATCTACAACGACGGGGTGCAGACGGTGATCTCCCAGGCGTCGATCTACGGCTCGGAGGAGCTGGGCCTGGACCAGACGACGCTCATCACGGCGGTGCTGCTGGTGCAGATCCTCGCGGTGGCGGGGGCGCTGGGCATGGGGCGCCTCGCGCGGTCGTACGGCGCGAAACGGACCATCCTGGGTTCGCTGGCGGTGTGGACGCTGATCCTGGCGGCCGGCTATTTCCTGCCGGCCGGGGCGCCGGTCTGGTTCTACGTGATGGCGGGGGCGATCGGGCTGGTCCTGGGCGGAAGCCAGGCGCTGTCGCGTTCGCTGTTCTCGCACCTGGTGCCGCGGGGCAAGGAGGCGGAGTACTTCTCCGCGTACGAGATGAGCGACCGCGGCCTGAGCTGGCTGGGGCCCCTGGTCTTCGGCCTCGCGTACCAGGTGACCGGCAGTTATCGGGACGCGATCATCTCTCTGGTGCTCTTCTTCGGGCTGGGATTCGTCCTGCTCGCGCGGGTGCCGGTACGGCGGGCGGTCGCCGCCGCGGGCAACCCCGTACCCGACCGGATTTAGACGTGGAAGTGAAAGGCCGGTAGTGTACGCCTTTGGCCTGCCAGGCGGACCGTTACTGCGCGCTGAAGTAGTGAAGGCGCTGGGTGACATCTGCTGTCAGATGTGACAAACCGGGCACTGGTGGGTACAACAAGGGGCGGCACGACGGGCGACGCATGACCCGCAACGGGAATCTTTACCGCCGACCGGACGTTGACCGGATGACGACGACAGCGACACCTGTCCTGTGGGCGACAAGCCCGGGAGGCACGATTCATGAGTGAGCGAGCTCTTCGCGGCACGCGCCTCGTGGTGACCAGCTACGAGACCGACCGCGGCATCGATCTGGCCCCGCGCCAGGCGGTGGAGTACGCATGCGAGAAGGGGCATCGTTTCGAGATGCCGTTCTCGGTCGAGGCGGAGATTCCGCCGGAGTGGGAGTGCAAGGTCTGCGGAAGCCAGGCACTCCTCGTGGACGGGGACGGCCCCGAAGAGAAGAAGGGCAAGCCGGCGCGTACGCACTGGGACATGCTCATGGAGCGGCGTACCCGCGAGGAGCTCGAGGAGGTGCTGGCCGAGAGGCTGGCGGTTCTCCGCTCCGGCGCCATGAACATCGCCGTGCATCCGCGCGACAGCCGGAAGTCCGCGTAGTCGCCCGAGGGCGAGCGCCGACGGCAAAGCCGTGGGGCGGCGGTACACGATGTGTACCGCCGCCCCACGGCTTTGTGGTGCCCGACCGGGCCGGGCCGCCGGTCCGGGAGATCAGGGGGCGAGGGGTGGCCGGGTGCCGCCCTGCTCGTCGTCGCGGCGACCGGGTGCGTCGTCGCGTACGACCTCGCCCTGGACGACCTTGCCCTCGGGGTGCCGCATCCGGGTCTGCTGGAAGGCGTCGCCGAGACCGGCGAAACCGGGAACGGCCGCGCGCATCCGCCGGTCCAGGGACTTCTCCGCGTACGTGCTCGCCAGGGCGCGGACCGGCGGCAGGAGCAGCAGCAGACCCACCACGTCCGAGACCAGGCCGGGCAGCATCAGGAGCAGTCCGCCGAGCATCAGGAATCCGTTGCCCGTGCTCCCCCGGTCCGGCGACGGCGCGGCGCCCGACTGCTGCTGCTGGAGCGTCTCGCTCAGCGTGCGGAACGCCCGGCGTCCGGCGCGCTTGATCACGGCGGCGCCGAGGACTCCGGCGCCGATCAGGAGGGCGAGCACGGTCAGCCCGCCGGCCGCTCCCGCGACGAGGGTGAGCAGCCAGATCTCCAGCACGAGCCACGCGGCGATGCCGAGCGGGGCGAGGGTGCGCGCGCGAGAGCGCTTCGGGGCGAGGGGAGGCGGTGCGCCGGTCGTCATGGTCCCAGTGTGCCTGGCCACTCGCCGGGACGGGACAAGGGGGTGAAGGGGCGCCGGGACTTCAGGAGGGGCCGGGGCCCTTGCGTCCCAGCAGGCGTCCGGCGCGGGAGCCGATACCCCACGCGGTGACCCGCCACAGCGCCTCGACGACGATGTCCCGGCTCATCTTGGAGTCGCCGAGCTCCCGCTCGACGAAGGTGATCGGCACCTCGACGACGTGGTAGCCGGCGGCGACGGCGCGGCGGGCCAGGTCGACCTGGAAGCAGTACCCCTGGGAGGCGACCTCGTCGAGGCCGAGGCCTTCGAGGGTCTCCCGGCGGAAGGCGCGGTATCCGCCGGTGACATCACGGATGGGGACGTCGAGCAGGAGGCGGGAGTAGGTGCTGCCGCCGCGGGAGAGGAACTCGCGGGACTTGGGCCAGTTGACGACCCGGCCGCCGGGCACCCAGCGGGAGCCGAGGACGAGGTCCGCGCCCTTGAGCGCGGTCAGCAGGCGGGGCAGCTCCTCGGGCTGGTGGGAACCGTCGGCGTCCATTTCGACCAGGACGCCGTAGTCGCGCTCGATGCCCCAGCGGAAGCCCGCCAGATAGGCCGCCCCGAGGCCTTCCTTGCCCTTGCGGTGCAGGACGTGGACGTGGTCGTCCTCGGCGGCCAGCTCGTCGGCGAGCTTGCCGGTGCCGTCGGGGCTGTTGTCGTCCGCGACGAGGACATGGGCGTCGGGCACGGCCTTGCGCACACGGGAGACGATCGGCTTGATGTTCTCGGCCTCGTTGTAGGTCGGGATGATCACCAAGGCTCTGCCGAGCGGGCCGTATCGCCTCTGGCCACCGTCGTTCACTGCTGCCCCTCACGTCCGTACACGGATCACCACCATAGCGAGCCTCCGGAGCGGCTCGTGGCGGCGGCTTCGGGAAAGCGGGTGCGTGGGACGCGCGGAACGGGGCCCGGCGTCCTTCGGGCCGACCTGGGTCCCGCTGGCTGCGGGCCGACCGAGAGCCGTTGTCTACTGAACTTCCGGGCCCCACCCGGGTCGCACCCTCCCCCGGGCTCGCCAGGAGCAGGGGGGACCCCCTTCCGGAAAAGCCTTCCCTCGCCCCCGAGGCGCGGTCGCTGCACCTGGCTCCCAGTGGCGGTGCGCCGGTGCGGCACACCACCCCCTGATCCAGCGGCGTTCGACGACTGTGGGGAGGTCGACCGGTCGGACGTCCTGTGGTGGACTCGGCCGAACCTACCCGCCGCCGACCGCTCGCTGTCAACAGCCCCACAACCTGCGGCGTTTACGGAATGACCAGGTCAGCGGGGAAGATCCGCAGGTCGCGGACGAGCCCCGGCGCACGCGACCCGGCGCGCGAAATGTCCCCCTATCACTCGTTCGGTCGCACGAAGATCGTTTGTCCGAAGACCACGGTCCGCAGACAGACCGGGAGGTCGGCGCCCGGGGCCAGGTCGGGCAGCCCGGGGGTGCCGGAGCGGGGGTCGGTGGACCAGCGGGCGACCCGGTCGTCGGGCGCCTGGACGACCAGATCGCCGGTGCGCCAGATCGCGTAGTCGGCGGGCGCTCCGGGGACGAGGACCCCCGCGTCGTCGCGTCCGGTGGCCCGCCAGCCGCCCCGCGTGTGGGCGGTGAAGCCGGCGCGCACCGAGATCCGGTGTTCGGGGGTGCGGTGGAAGGCGGCGGCGCGGACGGTGCCCCACGGGTCCAGCGGGGTCACGGGGCTGTCGGAACCGAAGGCCAGCGGCACGCCGGCACGCAGGAGGGCGGCGTACGGGTTGAGCGTGCGGGCCCGCTCGGCGCCCAGGCGCTGGGCGTACATGCCGTCCTCGCCTCCCCAGGCCGCGTCGAACGCGGGCTGCACGGAGGCGGTGAGCCCGAGCTCCGCGAAGGCGGCGACGGTCTCGGGGGTGAGCATCTCGGCGTGCTCGACGCGGTGGCGGGCGGCGCGGATCCGGGCGAGACCGAGGGTCTCGGCAGCGGTCCGCACTCCCTCGACGACGGCGCTGACGGCGGCGTCGCCGATGGCGTGGAAACCGGCCTGGAGACCGGCCTCGGTGCAGGCGGTGACGTGTGCCGCGACGGCGTCGGCGTCCAGGTGGGCGGTGCCGGTGTGGCCCGCGTCGGCGTACGGCTCGTGCAGGCAGGCCGTGTGGGAGCCGAGGGAGCCGTCGACGAAGAGGTCTCCGGCGGCGCCGATCGCGCCCAGCTCGCGCGCCCGCTCCACGTCGGTGTCGGCCCAGTACCCGACGACCCGGGGGCCCGCCTCGGCCGCGGCGGTCTTCAGCAGGCCGGTGAAGTCGTCCTCCGAGGAGATGTGCGGGCCGCCGCACTCGTGGACGGTGCCGATGCCGAGGGAGGCGGCGCGGCGCAGGGCCGCCCGCTGGGCCTCGGCGCGCTGGTCGGCGGAGACGGCGGCGTACGCGGCGGAGCGCACGGCGTGGTGGGCGTCGCCGGTCAGCGGCTCGCCGTCGCGGTAGCCGGTCAGGGAGCGGACGCCGGGCACCAGATCGAGCAGCGCGGTGGTGACGACGGCCGAGTGGACGTCGATCCGGGTGAGGTAGAGCGGGCGACCGCCGGTGAGCTCGTCCAGCTCGTCCCGGCGCGGCGCCCGCCGCTCGGGCCAGCGGGAGGCGTCCCAGCCGTGCCCGATGAGGATGGGGTCGGCGGGCCGGTCCGCGGCGTACGCGCGGACGCGGGCGGCCGCGTCGGCGAGGGAGGCGGCGCCGGACAGGTCGAGACCGGTGAGGGCGAGGCCGGTGGACGTGGTGTGCACGTGGGCGTCCACGAACGCCGGGGTCACCAGGGCGCCTTCGAGGTCGACGACCTCGTCCACGCCCGGGGCGAAGGCGTCCGCGGCGCCCTCGGAGCCCACCCAGGCGATGTGCCCGCGCTCGACGACCATCGCGGTGGCGAAGGGGTCGGCGGGGCTGTGGACGTCTCCACCGCGCAGCAGCACGGTGCGGTGTTCGCTCTCGGTCATGGTGACCAGCCTAAAGACGGTGCTAGACGCGCGGCGGCCGGGCCTCGTAGGGCGTGGAGAGGACCACGGTGGTGCGGGTGGAGACGCCGGACTTGGAGCGGATGCGGGTGAGCAGGTGCTCCAGCTCCAGCGGGGTCGCCACGCGGACCTTGAGGATGTAGTTCTCGTCGCCGGCGACGCTGTGGCAGGCCTCGATCTCGGCGACGTCGGCGAGCCGTTCGGCGATGTCGTCGGGGGCGCTGGGGTCGAACGGTTTGACCGAGATGAAGGCGGTGAGCGGCAGCCCGACCGCCTCGGGGTCGACCACGGCGGCGTACCCGCGAATGACGCCGCGCTGCTCGAGGCGGCGCACGCGCTGGTGCACCGCCGAGGTGGACAACCCCGTGGCCTTGCCCAGGTCGGTGTAGCTCATGCGCCCGTCCTTGACGAGCAACTCGACGATCTGACGATCCAGCTCCTCCATGCGGTCAACCTATTGCCCCGGGTGCCCCGCGGCACAGTCGGAGGCACCTCGGAGGGGCACCTGCGAGCGGCATGTGACCAACGCCACAGGTTTCCTGCTCGGTCGTTCGAGACCGGACGGTTACCTGGCGGGCCCGGAGGGAAGTGCTTGCTGTGGTCGAGGCCGCATGAGCCTGGTCGGCCCACCCGAGGGGGAGATTCTCCATGCAGGAGCCTGTTGATTCGGTCGAGACGAACGAGCTCGACTCATACGACACTTTCGAGATGTTCCGGGTCGTCTGCCCGGACTGTGCGCAGCCGATCGCGCTGCTGGCGGACGAGGACGTGCTGCCCGAGCACGCGTTCTGCCCCACGCCGTGGAATCCGTTCGTGCTGTCGGTGTGTTCCGGCACCGGACGGGCGGCGGCCGAGGCGCGGCCCGCCGACGAGACGCTGGACGTCCAGGAGCAGGAGACGGGCCTGCTGCTGACGCTCCCCCAGGGTCTCGACTGGCGTACGCAGCCTTTCTCGCACGTGGGCGGTCCGGGTTCGCGCCCGATCAAGGTGCCGCAGATGCGGCGCGCGGCCTGATCCGGGTCACCAGTACCGGTCCTGCACCATCGCCGCCAGGGTGGCGTGGTGCAGGATCAGGCCGTCCGGGTCGTCGGGCACCTTCACCTCGCCGAAGTGCACCTGCCGGTAAGCGACACGCAGCATGACCACGGCGTGCCGCAGCGCCGCGTAGAGGGTGTGGAAGTCCATGTCGCGCGGGGTGTGTCCGGTGAGTTCGGCGTAGTGCCGCTCGACGCTGTCACGGCGGAGGAAGTCCGGCAGTCCGCGCCGCCCGAAGCTTTCGGTGAGGTCCTGGAAGAACCGGTGGAGGTACACGGTCCAGCCGAGGTCGACCTCGCGCGGGGCGTGGCCGGCCATCTCCCAGTCGAGTACGGCGGCGGGTTCGAAGCCGTCGTAGACGATGTTGCCGATACGGGCGTCGCCCCAGCTGAGGACGGCCGGTCCTTCGTCGGCGGGCCAGATCGCCTCCAGCCGGTCGAAGGCGGCTTCGATCAGCGGTGAGCGGGGCAGTCCGTCGGTGACCCAGGCGTAGTAGGCGCGCTGGGCGTCGACGTGCCGCCGCAGCGGGCTGCCCTGGCCGTCCGGGAACAGGAACCGTGCCTCGTGTGCCGGGAACTGGTCGTGGAGCCGGGCGAGCACCGAGATACTGGCGGCTTGGAGGCGGGCGCGTTCGGCGTCGGTGGCGGAGTGCAGCCAGTTGCCCTCGTAGGTGTAGGGCATGACATCGGGCGGTACGCGGCCTTCGGCACGCGCCATGACGAAGAAGGGTGCCCCGAGTGCCGTCGGGTCGTCCTCCAGCCACAGCACGCGCGGCACCGGTACGTCGGTGTGCGCGGCGACGAGGCGCATCACGCGGTACTGCCGCGCCATGTCGTACACCGGGAAGACCGTGTACGCGGCCGGGTCGGCTGCCAGGCGCAGGACGCAGCCGGGGACGGGCGCGTCCGGGTGGTCGACGGTGAAGAGCAGGGTCTCGCTGGACATGCCGTTGGAGGCGGGTACGGCGACGTCGGTGACGCGCGCGCCGGGGAGGCGGGTGTCGAGCCAGGCGGTGAGGCGGCGGGCGAGTTCGGCGGGCCGGCGAGTGGTGGTGCGGGGGCGCGGTGCCGTGGCCATGACGCGGCTCCTCACGGGGCGGTGGACGTGTAGTCGGTGAAGCCGCTGGGGTCGTGGCGGCCGAAGCTGCCGTGTTCGAAGATTCCGTATCCGGTGCGACCGCCGAGGGTGAAGCGGGCGGCGTGGTCGGTGACGCCGAACGCGGCCATGGGATGGGCGGCGGGGTCGGAGAGGTCGTAGGTGCGCCGGTCGGTCCAGCCGCGGCCCTGCCAGGTGCCGTGCTGCCAGTCCGCGGCGGGCGGGTAGCCGGCGCCGACGGCGAGGGGTGAGGACAGGAGTGTCTCGACGCCGACCTCCAGGGACCTGCCGGAGGGTTCGGTGAGGTGGACGGTGGCGCTGACGGGGTGGCGGGTGCCGGAGCGGTAGGTGATGTCGGTCCGGGGCCAGCCGAGCTGGGTGTCGTGCTGCCCGGGGCGGACCAGCAGTGCCTCGTTGAGGGTGCGGTGGCCGTCGGCGTCCTCCTGGGCGATCACCATGAGGAACCGGTCGTCGAAGCGCATGGGGATCCAGAGCCAGTGAAAGCCCTCGGGACGCTCCTCGGCGGCGCGACCCGGCTCCTCGCCGGGGAGGGGGCGTACGCCCCAGCTGCGGTCGCGGGTGCCGGTCCACTCCCCTGCCGTCACGGGTATGTCCCGGCCGGCGGCGCGGACGGTCCCGGAGCAGTGCCCGGCCTGGACGAAGCGGCGCCCTTCGAGGACGAGGCGGCCGCCGCGGCGCTGGATGTGGTGGGGTTCCCAGACGGCGGGGAAGTCCGCGGTCCAGGTCAGGTCGTAGGAGAGCGAGCCGGGGTCGGCCGGGTCGGGGTCGCAGCGCAGGGTGAAGCGGCGCAGCGGCTGGTCGACGGTGATGTGCAGCGGCCCGACGGAGAGGTTGAGGCGATCGTCGCCGAGGGCGTCGGAGGCACGGACGGCGTGCAGTACGTCTCCGGTGCGGAGGGTGGCGTAGGCGTCGATCACGCCGGTGTTGGGGTAGACACCGAGGCCGGCGACGAGGAGGGCGCGGCCGTGGTGGTCGAGGACGTGGAAGATGCAGCGGTCGTAGGCGTTGCGGTCGCCGCTGACGTGGTGCTTCATGGACAGCGGCGCCTGGTGCACCGGGTACTCGTCGAGCGGGACCGGCCGGTCGTCGGACACGCCTGACCTCCTCTTCGGCAAGGGAGGTTGACGGTACGTCAGAAATCATGCGGCGGAAAGACGCGTGCGACCGGTGGCTCCGGGGTGAGGGCGGCCGGGGAAGCCGCGAACTGGCGCCCGAATCCGCCGGGGGGTGACCAGGCGGGCCCGCCCGGCGTTGGCCTGGCATGACCTCGTTGTACCCGATGAGCGGCCATGGCCTCGGCTACCCGCTTCCGAGCACCGAAGAATCGGTTCCGCACGGGGCCGACCCGCCCATCTACCTCGCCCTGGTACGGCATTGGGCGAGCAGTGGCCGGACCGTGCCGGGCCGCCGTGACCATGAGTGGGCCAGGCTCACGGCGGCACCGGTGTGGACGCTCCCGGGCGAGGTCAGCGGCTCTCGGGGCCCGCTACGTGGCGGGCGATGACCATCCGCTGGATCTGGTTGGTGCCTTCGACGATCTGCAGCACCTTCGCCTCGCGCATGTAGCGCTCGACGGGGAAATCGGCGGTGTAGCCGTAGCCGCCGAGCACCTGGACCGCGTCGGTGGTGACCTTCATCGCCGCGTCCGTGCAGAACAGCTTGGCCATCGCGGCCTGCTTGGAGAAGGGCAGACCCCGGTCGCGCAGCCGTGCCGCGGAGAGGTAGAGCGCCCGGCCGGCCTCGACCTGCGTGGCCATGTCGGCGAGCATGAAGCGCAGGCCCTGGAAGTCGGAGATGGGGCGGCCGAACTGCTGCCGGCCCTCGGCGTACGCGACCGCCTCGTCGAGCGCCGCCTGGGCGACGCCGACGGCGCAGGCCGCGATCCCGAGGCGGCCGGAGTCCAGCGCGGACAGCGCGATCGAGAAGCCCTGCCCCTCGTCGCCCAGACGACGCGAGTCCGGGACACGCACTCCGTCGAAGTGGACCTGGGCCGTGGGCGAGCCCTTCATGCCCATCTTCTTCTCGGGCACGGCGGCGGACAGCCCCTCGGCGTCGCCGGGGACGAGGAACGCGGTGATGCCGCGGGCGCCCTCGGGGCCGGTCCGGGCGAGCACCGTGTAGAAGTCGGCGACACCGCCGTGGGTGATCCAGGCCTTGGTGCCGGTGATGATCCAGTCGTCGCCGTCCCGGACGGCCTTGGTGCGCAGGGACGCGGCGTCGGAGCCGGAGGAGGGCTCCGAGAGGCAGTACGCGCCGAGGAGCCCGCCGCCGAGCATGGCGGGCAGATGCTCGGCCCGCTGCTGCTTGCTGCCGTAGCCGGCCAGCGCGTGGCAGGACAGCGAGTGGACACTGACGCCGAGGCCGACGGTCAGGCGGGCGGCCGCGAGCTCTTCGAGCACCTGGAGGTAGACCTCGTAGGGCTGGTCCCCGCCGCCGAAGTCGGAGCCGTACGGCAGGCCGAGCAGGCCGGCTTCGGAGAGCAGGGAGAAGACCTCGCGGGGGAAGCGGCCGGTCTCCTCCTCCTCGGCCGCATGGGGAGCGATCTCCCGCTGGACGATGTCGCGCACCAGGGCGACGAGATCCCTGGACTCCTCGGTGGGCAGCTGACGTTCCACCGGCTGCGGGGCGCGGTCGGGCATGGGGGCGCTCTCCTCCCTGTCGGGCGCTACGGCGGTCGCGCGCGAAGGGTTGGGCGGCGCCGCCGGGTCTCACTGCTTCGCCGATGCTGCCTTCCCGGATCACGGAAAGAGCCTGACCAGCGGCTGTGGCGGGTTGAGTATGCCCGATCGGCGGGCTCCCGTCACGGGGTGGAGGAGATCGTTCCGCTTGACCCCTTCCGGGAGCCGATTGGTCCGCACCATTGACGCACTGGTCTAGTCCTCCTACGGTTCACACCTACGACGCGTACATGCCACGTCGGTCCCGCGGTTCCCCCCACCTGTTCCGCCCCCACGAGGAGACACGCATGCTCGCACCCTTCCGCCGGCGCGCCCGCGTCCGGACGATGATCGCCGCCACCGCCGGGCCGCGCTGACAGCCGGTCTGCTGGGTTTCGCCGGCCCCGCCGCCTCCGCCGGGGAGAGCGCCCGCACCGCCCCGGCGCACTCCGCAGCGGCGACTCCCGCGGCAGCCAGCTCCAAGGTCGTCGGCTACTTCACCAACTGGGTTGTGTACGACCGCAATTACCACGCCAGGGCCTCGCCCCCGGCACGTACGAGCAGGGCATCGACGACTACAAGGTGCTGAAGACCACGTGCCCGGCCAACGGCACGGTCGCCGGCACCGCGTACGCGCACTGCGGCAACCAATGGTGGAGCTACGACACCCCCGCCACCATCGCCGGGAAGATGGCCTACAAGAACCGGCAGGGCCTCGGCGGCACCTTCTTCTGGGAGCTGAGCGGCGACACCGCGGGCGGTGAACTGATCAAGGCGATCGGCTGACTCCTCCCCTACGGCGCCCCGCCGGTCCGTCCCGGTGTCCGGTCTCGCCGCACTCGGCCCGCGGCGGGCGCAGCCCCGGCCGGCACCGCCGGGGGTGGGCCGGGCACTCCGGGACCTGCTCCTCGATCGCGGCGAGCGTGCCGCGCAGCATCCGCACCAGCAGCGCGCAGACCGTCTCGCGCTCCGGTCCCGGCTGCCCCAGCCGGTCGAGCGTGGATGTCCTCGAGGCCGCTCAGCCGGCCGATCAGCCCGGGCCTGACCAGCGGCGGGACCACGCGGCGGCGTACGCGCCCTCGGCGATGGTGGCGACCAGCGCCTCGCGCACGGTGTGCCGGATCGCCTGGCGCACGGTGTGCCGGATCGCCTGGCGCACGGTGTGCCGGATCGCCTGCACCTCGGGGTCGAACCCGAGGCGCCCGTGACGACGGTGCGGTACGCCGCCTGATGGGTCTCGGCGTAGCGCAGACAGCCGTCGCCCGTCCGCCGGACGCGCTCGCGGGCCGGCAGCGCGACGCATGATCCGGGCAGTACGGCAGAGCCGCCCGGACAGCGGTCAGAGCAGGCCGACCTTGGTGACCAGCATGGCGATGACGACGACGAGCACCCAGCCCAGGACGTGCTCCAGCACCTGGGGCCCGTCGTCGGGGCCTCCGGTCCGAACGCGGGGGGCGGCAGCGGCGGCGGTCGTCGTCATGGTGTCTCGCTCTGTCGTCGTGCTCGGTCGTCTGGCGCGAGCGGCGTGCTGTGGACGTTCCCCCCGGTGACCAGACCACAGTGCCAGTGCGGACCGCCCCCGGGGTAGAGACGTTCATCACGCCTCAGCGGATGCCGACGGCCTCCAGAGCCAGGCGCTGGGCGGCGGTGGGCAGGGCCGGCCAGTAGAGGTAGCAGACGCCCCCACTGCCCGCCACGATCTTCCCGGAGGCGTCGTACCGCTTGGTCCGCAGCCAGATGTTCTCCCACTCGCGGCGCCGGTAGACCCGGCGTACCGCGGTGTTGCTCGGGGATGCGGGGTCGTTCGCGATCACTTCACCGCCCGCCGTGAACCCGATGACGGTCATCAGATGGCCCGCGGTGCCGTACCCCGCGCCGGTCAGCTCCTCCTTCAGGAACGACTGGGACGTGATCGCCGGGATGCCCGCGCGGACGAGGGTCTCCAGCTCGGTCAGGGACCGCAGCCGGGTGACCACCGCGCTGATGTCGTCGTACGTGGCGGCGTAGGCCGCGTTGAAGGACCAGTTGCCGCAGCCCTCGTACTGGTGGTCGTAGGTGAAGCGGGCGGCGTGGCAGACCTGGGGGTCCGCGAAGTCCGGGTTCACCCAGGCCAGGTCGGCGGCGGTGGGCCTGCGGCCCCAGTACTCGAGGATCATCTGGGACGAGGTGGGGCTGCACCACGCCTCCCCGCCGCCGGCGTACTCGGGGTACTGCCCGATGTGCGTGTGCTGCGAGTAGCGGGGTACGACCAGCTCCCGGGCGGGACCGGGCTCGGAGGCGGGGACCGTGAAGCGGTCCGGGACGTCGGACACCATCGCGCCGAGCCGCCACACCGTCGGGGTGAGCCGGGTGCCGGGCCTGCGGTACAGGGTCAGCCGCAGCCGGTAGCCGTCCAGCCGCAGCCCGCTCGCGGGCTCGTCGACGGCCAGCGTGTCCGTCCACACCGAGCTCTTGCCGTCGCTCTGGCCGTCGACCGACGTCCGGCGGATGTCCGCGTCACCGGCCGCCCAGCGGGCCATGACGTACCAGGGGGTCTCGGTGCCGTCCGAGTACCGGCCCTTCAGCTCGACCGTGAGCCAGGTACCGGCCGGGGTGGCGGCGTTCCACGAGGCGATGGCCTCGGTGGCCGGCACGGTGCCGGCGTGCTCGGGGGAGGTCCAGGTCGCGTACTCCCAGGTGGCCCCGCGGCCGGTGTGCGGGTCGGTGTGGTCGACGGTTCCCACCGGGGCGTCGATCACCAGGGCGGGCCGGCGGCCGGCGACGGCCCGGACCCCGGCGGAGGTGCCGGAGCGCCAGTCGGCGTACGAGGTCCAGAACCGGTTGTCGACCCCGCCCGCCGCGGCCGCCCGCGGCACGGAGGGCAGCCGGGGCGCGGCGGTGGCGGGTGCGGACGCGCCCGGCGCGGAGGAGGCGGCGGCGCCGGCGACGGCGAGCGCGGCCGCCAGGACGGTTCTGCGCGGGGTGGAATCGGGCATGACGGAGACTCCCTGTCGGGTGCACGGACGGGTGCGGCGGGTGCGGCGACAGCGCGCCCCACTATCCCGGTTCGGCGACCGGCCCGGCCAGCGACACGGCACGCGAGGCGGGACCAATGTGGGTCGGGTCCACGGCCGTGACCACCGGCTTTGCCGCGCCCCCCGCTTTGTAGGGTGGCGGCATGGACCTCCTCGCCCGCCGGGCAGCCGAACTGCGCGCCGTCCCGCCCTCCTGCGGGCCGGTGCGGCTGATCGCGGTCGACGGCCACGCGGGGTCGGGCAAGTCCACGTTCGCCGAGCGGCTCGCGGCGGCGCTCGGCGGAGCCCCGGTGCTGCACCTCGACGACATCGCCAGCCACGACGAGCTCTTCGGCTGGACCGACCGGCTGCTGGCCGAGGTCCTCGGTCCGATGAGCCGCGGCGAGGTGGCGCGCTTTCACCCGTACGACTGGAATCTGCGGCGCTTCGGCCCGGCCCGGCCGCTGCCGCCGGCCCCGGTCGTAGTAATCGAGGGTGTGGGCGCCGGACGCCGTGCGGTGCGGCCCCTCCTGGCACGTCTGCTGTGGATGGACCGCGGCCGTGAGGAGTCCTGGCGGCGGGGCCGGGACCGGGACGGACCTGCGCAGTCCGCGTTCTGGGACGGATGGACGGTGGCGGAGACACGCCATTTCTCGGCGGACCCCTCCCGACCCTTCGCCGACGTATTGGTGCGGGAGTGTCCCGAGGGGTACGAGTGGCTGGAGGGGCCTCGGGGGAACGCAGGCTCGAACCAGATCATCACTCACCGTGACCAGCTCTCACCACCGTACTGAGCAGTCGGGAATCAGCCGCTCAGACTGCCTCAACTTCGCTTGACCGACGGGGCGTACAGGTCTTACGTTTCCAATGTGCGGCTTTCCGGAGCCGCCGCAGACGCGAAGCCCCCGGTTGTTCCCCCGTGATCGGGGGCTTCGTCCTGTCCTTCGCGCCCCCTGTGCGCCCCTCCTCGCGCGCCGTTCACACCACGCGCGCTCACCGTGGGTCACCACCCTCGCCACACTCCCGCGCCCTTAGGCGCGCCCTCCCCGCGCGGGTACGATGCACTTCGGTTGCGGTCAAATCCCGTTTATCAGTGGGCGATTGGGAATGCTTCCGACGGGCGACCGCCCGGCGGGACAGGAACGGGGACGGCTTGTGGGGGACCCGATGGACATCGGCACGCAGGGCGTACACGCCCCGGCCGACCTCGCATGGGTGCGCGGCGTGGACGCCTACACGATGGGCGCCTATCCCCAGGCGGAGGAGGAGTTCCGCACAGCCGTGCGGATCGATCCCGCCATGGCCGACGGCTGGCTGGGGCTGCACGCCCTGCGGGTCGACACGACCACCGCGCTGCTGCGCATGTACCGCAACCGGGACCGGTTCGGCGAGCAGCGCACCCGCCACCGCCGGACCCTGAATTCCTGGTACTGGCTCGGCTGGTGGGTCCAGCCGGTCCTGGAGAGCCCCCGCGACCTGCTGCTCGCGCACGCCTCGCACTGGCTCGACGGACGCCACGTACCGGAGCTGGACCGCGCGCTGGCCGACCTGCCGCCCGTGGACACCGACCCCCAGGTGCGCTTCCTGCACGCCTGTCGGGCGTATCTCGTCAAGGACTGGGACCAGCTCGTCCGCCACACCGAACCGCTGGTGAACGATCCGCTGCTCGGCATCGAGGCGGGTCTGTTCGGCGGGATGGCCCGCGTCCGGCTGGAGATGTACGGCCAGGCCGAGCCGCTGCTGGCGGCGGCCCTCATGCGCTGCCGCAGCGAGCAGCCCCAGCGCAAGGAGCTGCGCTACTGGCTGGCCCGGGCGCACGAGGGGACGGGCCGCAGCGCCGCGGCGCTCCCGCTGTACCGGGCGGTGCACCGGGTCGACCCGGCGTTCATGGACACGGCCGCCCGGCTCGCGGCCATCGCCGAGTACGACGGCTTCGACGGCCCGGACGAAACCGGCGACCTGGCCCCGGTCTCCCTGGCCGGTATGGGGCAGGACACCGTGCCCGCCGGCCGGGACGGCACCGAACCGGCCGACGGCCCCGACGTGCCCGCCGGGGACACGCTGCGGTTCGGCGGCGGTGGCGATCCGCAGTCCTCGCCCATGCCCGCCCCTCCCCCGCTGCCGGTGTACGGCGTACGGGAGAAGGCACTCGTGCCCGGTCAGCCTCCGCCGCCGGCCTTCCCCGCGAGCGCCACCGATCCCGCGCTGCTCGCCGACGCGCTCGGCGAGCTGGAGCGCATGGTCGGCCTGGAGCCGGTGAAGCGGCAGGTCAAGGCGCTCTCGGCGCAGCTGGAGATGGCCCGGCTGCGGGCTGGGCAGGGTCTTCCCGTTCAGCCGCCGAAACGTCACTTTGTCTTCTCCGGCCCCTCCGGCACCGGGAAGACCACTGTGGCACGCATCCTCGGCCGGGTGTTCTATGCGCTCGGGCTGCTCGGCGGCGATCATCTGGTCGAGGCGCAGCGCTCGGACCTGGTCGGGGAGTTCCTGGGACAGACCGCCGTCAAGGCCAATGAGCTGATCGACTCGGCACTGGGCGGGGTGCTCTTCGTCGACGAGGCGTACTCGCTGTCGAACTCGGGATACACCAAGGGCGACGCGTACGGCGACGAGGCCCTGCAGGTGCTGCTCAAGCGTGCCGAGGACAACCGCGACCATTTGGTCGTGATCCTGGCCGGCTACCCGGAGGGCATGGACCGGCTGCTCGCCGCCAACCCCGGTCTGTCGTCGCGTTTCACCACCCGCGTGGACTTCCCGTCGTACCGCCCGTTGGAGCTCACCGCGATCGGCGAGGTGCTCGCCGCGGCCAACGACGACGTCTGGGACGCGGAGACGCTCGAGGAGCTGCGCTCGATCAGCGGCCATGTGGTCGCCCAGGGCTGGATCGACGAGCTGGGCAACGGCCGCTTCCTGCGGACGCTGTACGAGAAGTCGTGCGCGTACCGTGACCTGCGCCTCTCCGGCTACAGCGGCACACCGACCCGCGACGACCTGGCCACGCTGCGGCTGCCGGATCTGATGCAGGCGTACGGCGAGGTGCTGTCGGGCCGCGGTCCGGTGGACCGCGGCCCGCAGGAGCCTCCGGGGTCCTGAGCGGGCCTACTGCCCGGCCAGGACCTGCTCCGCCGGGGCGGGGCGCGGCTCGGTCAGCAGCGCCGCGGGCGGGGCGGGCGTACGGTGCGCCGGGTCGCGCACCTCACCGACCAGCATCTCCAGCACGTCCTCCAGTGCCACCAGGCCGAGCACCCGGCCGGACGCGTCCGCGACCTGGGCCAGGTGGGTGGCCGCCCGGCGCATCACGGTGAGCGCGTCGTCGAGCGGCAGCTCCGCCCGGAGCGTCGCCATCGGGCGCCAGATGTGCTGCGGCACGGCCCGGGACGCGTCCTCCAGGTCCAGCACGTCCTTGACGTGCAGGAAGCCCATGAAAGCCCCGCCTCCGTCCGCGCACACCGGGAAGCGCGAGTATCCGGTGCGCACGGTCAGCTCCTCGACCTGGGCCGGAGTCACCGACGGGGGCACGGTCACCAGGGACGTGCGCGGGATGAGGACGTCCGTCACCGGACGGCTGCCCAGCTCCAGGGCGTCCTCCAGCCGCTCCTGCTCGGCCGGGTCCAGCAACCCGGCCAGCCCGGCGTCCTCGACCAGCCGGCCCAGCTGGGTGCTGGTGAAGACCGCCTCCACCTCGTCCTTGGGCTCCACCCGGAAGGCCTTCAGTACCAGCTTGGCGCAGGCCCCGAGCGCCGCGGTCACCGGACGGCACAGCCGGGCGAAACCGACCAGGGCGGGGCTGAGCCACAGCGCCGTCCTCTCCGGCGCCGCCATGGCCAGGTTCTTCGGCAGCATCTCGCCGACGACCAGGTGCAGGAAGACCACGACGGCCAGGGCGATGACATAGCCGAGCGGATGGATCAGTCCCTCGGGCAGGTGCACGGCGTGGAAGACCGGCTCCAGCAGATGTGCCACGGTCGGTTCGGCGACCGCGCCGAGGGTCAGGGAGCAGACGGTGATGCCGAACTGGGCGGCGGCCATCATCTGCGGCAGGTTCTCCAGGCCGTGGAGGACCTGGCGGGCCCGCTTGGAGCCCTCCGCGACCAGCGGTTCGATCTGGCTGCGGCGCACGGAGACGAGGGCGAACTCGGCGCCGACGAAGAATCCGTTCCCGAGCACCAGCAGGGCCGCGAACAGCAGTTGGAGCACGCTCATCGCACGGCCTCCACCACCGCGTCGGCGGTGCGGACCAACCGGACGCGCTCGGCGCGGTAGCGGTCCACCTGGCGTACGGAAAGGCGCCAGCCGGGCAGCTCCGCCCGGTCGCCCGCGGCCGGGATACGGCCCAGCAGATCGGCGACGAGCCCGGCGACGGTCTCGTACGGACCGTCCGGGACCTCCAGACCTATCCGGTGGAGGGTGTGGACACGGCAGCTGCCGTCCGCCTCCCAGGCCGGGTTGCCGTCCTCCGCCGTGACGGCGGCCAGCTCGGGCAGGTCGTCGCCCTCGTCGTCGTGCTCGTCGCGGACCTCGCCGACGAGTTCCTCGACGATGTCCTCCAGGGTGACGACACCGGCCGTGCCGCCGTATTCGTCGACCACGACCGCGATCGGCTGCTCGCTGCGCAGCCGCTCCAGGAGCGCCTGGGCCGGGAGCGTCTCCGGCACGAGCAGCGGCGGAACGGCCACGTGGCCCACGGGCGTGCGCATCCGCTCGCGGGCGGGCACGGCCAGTGCGTCCTTCAGGTGGACCATGCCGACGATCTCGTCGATGCGCTCGCGGTAGACGGGGAAGCGCGAAAGGCCCGTCGCGCGGGTCAGATTGAGCACATCGGCCGCGGTCGCGTCGGACTGCAGCGCGCTCACCTTCACCCGGGGGGTCATCAGGTGCTGGGCCGTGAGCCCGCCGAGCGAGAGCGTGCGGACGAAGAGGTCGGCCGTGTCCTGCTCCAGGGCGCCGGCCCGGGCCGAGTGGCGCGCCAGCGAGACGAGCTCACCGGGCGTACGGGCGGAGGCCAGCTCCTCGGTCGGCTCGACGCCCAGCAGCCGCACCAGCCGGTTGGCGACCGCGTTGAGCAGCGAGATCACCGGCCGGAAGAGGGAGGAGAACAGGTGCTGCGGGCCGGCGACGAACCGTGCGACCTGCAGCGGCCGGGACACGGCCCAGTTCTTCGGGACGAGCTCGCCGATCACCATCTGGACCGCGGAGGCGGCCAGCATGCCGATCGCCACCGCGACGCCGGGGACCGCCCCTTCGGGCAGTCCGGTGGCGGTGAGCGGACCGTCGAGGAGCCGCGCGAGGGCGGGCTCGGCGAGCATGCCGACGACGAGCGAGGTGATGGTGATGCCGAGCTGGGTGCCGGAGAGCTGGAAGGAGAGCTCGCGCAGGGCCTTGACGACGGTGCGGGACCGCCGGTCGCCGTCCGCGGCGGCGCGCTCGGCGTCCGCCCGCTCCACGGTGACGAGGCCGAACTCGGCCGCCACGAAGAACCCGTTGGCGAGGATCAGGAGGAATGCCGCGGCGAGCAGCAGAAGGGGGATGGTCATGCCGCCGCCTCGCGGGAGGGGGCGGCGCAGGTACTACCGGACGATCCGTCCATTGCTGGAGGGAGTCACTCCTCGGGTCGCAGGTGCCCCGCCGGCGAAGTGGTGCTGCCGTACGCGCGAGGCGGTGGCGCACTCGGCGCCACCGCCTCAAGAGTAATCACGCCAGGGGCGGCTGTGGCAGGGGACGCCCTCCGTTTGGGGGCTTTGGTGGTGTTTCAGCCCAGGTCCGGGCCGGTGCCGCGGGCCTCCGCCAGGGCCCGCAGGGCGCGGGCGTCGCGGATGGCCTGCTGCTTGCCGATACCGGGCTGGATGCCCAGGGCAGGCATGCTGGTGCCGTCGCTGAGGTCGAGGAAGACCCAGGGGTCGCCCTCGCGCAGGTTCACCCGCAGGATCTCGGCCCAGGCCAGCCGGCGTGTCCGGGTGAGGTTGACGACGGTGACGCCGGCGTTGTCAGCGACCACCTTGGGGCGGCTGAGCAGCGCCAGGACGCCGAAGAAGAGCGCCGCGGTGAAGATGAAGCTCGCGCGCTCGCCCGGGCCGAGCTTCTCCAGGGCGAGCGCGACGGCCGTGATGGTCGCGAACATCAGCGTGCCCACGGTCAGCAGGACCGCCCTGGTGCGGGTGGGCCGGAAGGTGACCGGGAGCACGGGGAGTTGGGTGTCGGACATAACCGGTGTTTCAGCGTCCTTCAGAGGCGGCAGGCGTGGATCTCCGTCGTGAGGATCGCACGCGCGCCGAGGTCGTACAGGTCGTCCATGATCCGCTGGGCTTCGCGGGCGGGCACCATGGCCCGGACGGCGACCCAGCCCTCGTGGTGCAGCGGGGAGACGGTCGGCGACTCCAGGCCGGGGGTGAGCGCGACGGCCCGCTCCAGGTGCTCGACCCGGCAGTCGTAGTCCATCATCACGTAGGAGCGGGCGACCAGGACGCCCTGGAGGCGGCGCAGGAACTGCTGGATCTTGGGGTCGTCGGTGGGGGCGCCGGTGCGGCGGATGACGACGGCCTCGGACTTGAGGATCGGCTCGCCGATGACCTCCAGGCCGGCGTTGCGCAGCGAGGTGCCGGTCTCCACGACGTCGGCGATGACCTGGGCGACGCCCAGCTCGATCGCCGTCTCGACGGCGCCGTCGAGGTGGACGACCGAGGCGTCGATCCCCTGGTCGGCGAGGTGCTTGGCGACGATGCCCTCGTAGGAGGTGGCGATCGTCATGCCGCCGAATCCGGCGGGGCCGCTCGCGGTGCCGGGCTTGGTGGCGTAGCGGAAGGTGGAGCGGGCGAAGCCGAGCTGGAGGATCTCCTCGGCGTTGGCGCCGGAGTCCAGCAGCAGGTCACGGCCGGTGATGCCGATGTCGAGCCGGCCGGCGCTGACATAGATGGCGATGTCGCGGGGGCGGAGGTAGAAGAACTCGACCTCGTTCTCCGGGTCGACCATCACCAGCTCTTTGGACTCCTTGCGCTGCTGGTAGCCGGCCTCATGGAGCATCGCCGACGCAGGTCCGGACAGTGAACCCTTGTTGGGGACGGCGATGCGCAGCATGGGGCGGGCTTCCTTTGCTCTGGAGAGTGTGTCTGGCTTCGGACGTTCGGTGGGCTCAGAGGTGGGCGTAGACGTCGTCGAGAGAGATCCCGCGGGCCACCATCATCACCTGGACGTGGTACAGCAGCTGCGAGATCTCCTCGGCGGCGGCTTCCTTGCCCTCGTACTCGGCGGCCATCCAGACCTCGGCGGCCTCCTCGACGACCTTCTTGCCGATGGCATGGACGCCCTTGTCCACCAGCTCGGCGGTGCGGGAGGTGGCGGGGTCGCCGGTCTTGGCCTTGAGCTCCAGCTCGGCGAAGAGCTCTTCGAAGGTTTTGTTCGCCATGATGGACCTAAGAGTACGGGGTGTGAGAAGGCGGGCGCGCAGCGCCTCCATCGAGGGGTGGTGGGGCGGGAACTCAGCGCCAGGGTTCGCTGACGGTGCGCAGTGTGGCCGCGGTGGCGACGGCAGCCGTGACCGCTTCGTGGCCCTTGTCCTCGCTGGAGCCCTCCAGACCGGCGCGGTCCAGGGCCTGCTCCTCGTTGTCGCAGGTCAGCACGCCGAAGCCGACGGGGACGCCGGTGTCGACGGAGACCTGGACGAGGCCCTGGGTGACGCCCTGGCACACGTAGTCGAAGTGGGGCGTGCCGCCCCGGATGACGACGCCGAGCGCGACCACCGCGTCGTAGCCCCGGCCGGCGAGGACCTTGGCGACGACGGGCAGCTCGAAGCTGCCGGGGACGCGCAGCAGGGTGGGCTCGTCGATGCCCAGCTCGTGCAGGGCGCGCAGGGCGCCGTCGACGAGTCCGTCCATGATCTTCTCGTGCCACTGTGCCGCGACCACCGCGACCCGGAGGTCGCCGCAGTTCTTCACGCTCAGTTCGGGTGCGCCCTTGCCGCTCACGTACGTCTCTCCTCGTGGTTACCGCTGATCGGTTGTTACTGGTTGGTGCAGGTCGACGCGGAGGCGTCGAGCCAGGGCAGGTCGTGGCCCATGCGGTCGCGCTTGGTGCGCAGGTACCGCAGATTGTGCTCGCCGGCCTGGACCGGCATGGGCTCGCGTCCGCTCACGGTCAGGCCGTACCGGACCAGGGCGGTGATCTTGTCCGGGTTGTTGGTCAGCAGCCGCAGGCTGCGGACGCCGAGGTCGTCGAGCATCTGCGCGCCGGCCGCGTAGTCCCGGGCATCGGCCGGCAGGCCGAGTTCCAGGTTGGCGTCGAGGGTGTCACGGCCGCGCTCCTGGAGCTCGTAAGCGCGCAGCTTCGACAGCAGGCCGATGCCGCGGCCCTCGTGGCCGCGCAGGTAGATGACGATCCCGCGGCCGGCCTCGGTGATGCGTTCCATGGACGCCTGCAGCTGGGGGCCGCAGTCGCAGCGCAGCGAGTGGAAGATGTCGCCGGTCAGGCACTCGGAGTGGACGCGGACGAGGACGTCCTCGCCGTCGCCGACGTCGCCGTGGACGAGGGCGACGTGCTCGACGCCGTCCACCGTGGAGCGGTAGCCGTACGCGGTGAAGTCGCCGTGGGCCGTCGGCAGGCGGACCTCGGCCTCGCGGCGGACCGTCGGCTCGTTGCTGCGGCGGTACGCGATGAGGTCCTCGATCGAGATGATCGTGAGGCCGTGCTTGCGGGCGAAGGGGACGAGTTCGGGCAGCCGCAGCATGACGCCGTCCTCGCCGGCGATCTCGACGATGGCGCCGGCGGGGCGCAGTCCGGCCAGCCGGGCCAGGTCGACGGCGGCCTCGGTGTGGCCGTTGCGGACCAGGACGCCGCCGGGCTGGGCGCGCAGCGGGAAGACGTGGCCGGGACGGACCAGGTCGGACGGTTCGGCGCTGCCGCTGGCCAGGAGCTGGAGCGTGGTGGCGCGGTCGGCGGCGGAGATGCCGGTGGTGACGCCGTGGGCGGGCGCCGCGTCGACGGACACGGTGAACGCCGTCTTCATCGATTCGGTGTTGTCGCCGACCATCTGCGGGAGCTGGAGGCGGTCCAGCTCGTCGCCCTCCATGGGGGCGCAGATCAGGCCGCGGCACTCGCTCATCATGAAGGCGACGATCTCGGGCGTGGCCATTTCGGCGGCCACGACGAGGTCGCCCTCGTTCTCGCGGTCCTCGTCGTCGACGACCACGACGGGCCGGCCGGCGGCGATGTCGCGGACGGCCTGCTCGACGGGGTCGAGCGCGAGGTCCGTGGTGTCCCAGACGGCACTCAGCGGGACGGTGCCCGGGGCGTGCGATGCGTCGCTCACAGGAGTGCTCCTTCCAGAGCGGGAGTGCGCGTCCGGAGCCACCAGTCGCGCAGGCCCCACAGGACGAGGCCGAAGTAGATGACGTACACCAGGCCGGAGAAGGGCAGGCCGCTGCTGAAGGCGAGGGGCACGCCGACCAGGTCGACGAGCAGCCAGGCGAACCAGAACTCGACGAGGCCGCGGGCCTGGGCGACCATCGCCACCAGCGTGCCGACGAAGATGTACGCGTCGGCCCAGGGACTCCAGGACAGCGACGGGTACAGCGTGAAGAGGCCGCCGACGGCGAGCGTCCCGAGGACCGCGCCGGCCAGCAGCAGTCCGCGCTCCCTCCAGGAGGCGAAGCGGACGGCTATGGACCCGTCCTGGGCCTGCTGCCGGCCGCGGGACCACTGGCGCCATCCCCACACCGCCACACCGATGACCAGGAGCTGCTTGCCGACGCCGCCGCTGAGCTGGGCGGAGGCGTAGGCGGCGATCAGGACGACGCCGGAGAGCAGCTGCGCGGGCCAGGTGAGGATCGAGCGCCGCCAGCCGAGCGCGAGGGCGATCAGACCGATGGTGTTGCCGATCATGTCGGACCAGACGATGTGCTGGTCCAGCACGGTGAAGGCTTCGGAGTTGAGCCAGTTCACTTGGCGGTCTCCTCGGTCCGGTCGCCGAGCAGCCGCTCGACGTACTTCGCGATGACGTCGACCTCGAGGTTGACCGGGTCGCCGGGCTCCTTGATGCCCAGCGTGGTCAGCGCGAGGGTGGTGGGGATGAGGCTGATGGTGAAGTGGTCGGATCCGGCGTCGACGACGGTGAGGCTGACGCCGTCGACCGTGATGGAGCCCTTCTCGACGACGTAGCGGGTCAGCTGCGGGGGCAGGGAGACCTTGACGAGCTCCCAGTTCTCGGAGGGCGTGCGCGCCAGGATGGTGCCGGTGCCGTCGACGTGGCCCTGGACGATGTGTCCGCCGAGCCGGTCGCCCACGGCCATGGGCCGTTCCAGGTTGACGCGCGACCCGGTGCGCAGCGCGCCGAGGCTGGAGCGGTTGAGGGTCTCGGCCATCACGTCGGCGGTGAATTCGCCGCCACCGGTTTCCACGACGGTGAGACAGACACCGTTGACGGCGATGGAGTCGCCGTGCTTGGCGCCGTCGGTGACGAGCGGCCCGCGCAGGCGGAAGCGGGAGGAGTCACCGAGGTTCTCGACGGCGGTGACCTCACCCAGCTCTTCGACGATTCCGGTGAACACGCTCAGCGCTCCTTGGGGGTAGCAGTGATACGGAGATCGGGGCCGATGCGCACGGTCTCGGTGACGTCGAGCCGCAGCGCGTCGGTGATGGTGGTGATTCCGGCGTCGGCGAGGGCGGTGGGGCCCGCGCCGAGCAGGACCGGGGCGAGATAGCCGACGACCTTGTCGACGGCTCCCGCGGCGACGAACGACCCGGCCAGGGTCGGGCCGCCTTCGAGCAGGACGGAACGGACGCCGCGGTCGTGGAGTGCGGCGAGGAGGGCCGGTACGGAGAGGCCGCCGCCGGCCGCCCTGGGAAGGCGGAGGACGCCGGGAAGGCCGGTCTCGGCGTCCTCGGCGACCGCGATCAGGGTGGGTGCGGCGTCGTCCAGGACGCGGGCGCCGGGCTTGACGGCGGTGCCCTCGGTGTCGACGACGACCCGGAGCGGCTGGACCGCGTTCTCGATGCCGCGGACGGCCAGGTGGGGGTCGTCGGCGCGGGCGGTGCCGGAGCCGACGACCACGGCGTCCGCCTCGGCGCGCAGCCGGTGGACGTCGGCGCGGGAGTCGGCGGAGGTGATCCAGCGGCTGGTGCCGTCGGCGGCGGCGATGCGGCCGTCGAGGGTGGCGGCGTACTTCCACAGGACGTGGGGGCGGCCGAGGCGCACGGAGGTGAGCCATGCGGCGTTGCCGGCCTCGGCCTCGTCCGCGAGGACCCCGGCGAGGACCTCGACGCCCGCCGCGCGCAGGGTGTCGGCACCTCCGGTGGCCTGCGGGTTCGGGTCACCGACGGCGTAGACGACCCGGGCGATCCCGGCGTCGACGAGTGCCTGGGCGCAGGGGCCGGTGCGGCCGGTGTGGTTGCAGGGTTCGAGGGTGACGTAGGCGGTTCCGCCGCGGGCGAGGACGCCGGCCCGGCGCAAGGCATGGACCTCGGCGTGGGGGCCGCCGGCGCGTTCGTGCCAGCCCTCGCCGACCGGGTGTCCGGAGGCGTCGAGGATGACGCACCCGACGACCGGGTTGGGGCTGGTGGAGCCGAGTCCGCGGGCGGCGAGCGCGACGGCTCGGCGCATGGCGGCGGTGTCGGCTGCGGTGGCCACCGGGTCCTCCTGCCTCTTCGGGCGCGGACTCCGGGGCCTGTCGACGACAGGAGAGCGGGTGGAACGACACCGCACGAGGGACACCGAGGCCGGAATGCGCCGGTCGCCCAGAGCGGCGACCAGCGGACATACGGCCGGTCCCCCCAAGAGGGGTCACCCGCCGCGCACTGCCTCCCATCCGGACTTTCACCGTCGGTCCAGGAATTTCACCTGGTCAACCGGCCACTGGATGCGGCCGGGTCGCGGACTGTAACCGCCGGTTCGGAATTACACCGACCCCGGAGTGCGCTGCTGCTGATACAGGGCAAGTGTGCCACGCCGGACAGTCACCCATGCGGGTGATTGCTGTGGCTTGACTCACAGGATCACCGGCCCCCCGCAACTGGTCCAGACCTATTGACGCTCTGGTCTAGTCCTTTTAATCTCTGCGTCACCTCCACGGAGTCGGCCCGTCGGCGTGCGCACGCCAGGGGCCCAACACGACCCACCCCTCTGTCAGTTGTGTCCGCCCCTCCCCAGGAGGAACCGCCCGTGCTGTCCCCCACCCGCGCGAGAGCCACCCTGCTCGCGTCCGGCGCCGCCGTCGCCGCCCTGCTGCTGGGCTCGCTCGCCGGTGGCGTCTCGCACGCCGCCACCGACCACGAGTCCTGCCGCCCCGACGGCCTGCACAAGACGCCCGGCGTCGACGTCCCGTACTGCTCGGTCTACGACACCGAGGGCCGCGAGAAGATGGGCGCCGACCACCAGCGACGTGTCATCGGCTACTTCACCGGCTGGCGCACCGGCAAGGACGGCACGCCCGCCTACCTGGCCAAGGACATCCCGTGGGACAAGATCACCCACATCAACTACGCCTTCGGTCACATCGACTCCGCGAACAGGCTCTCGGTCGGCGCGGACGGCGAGAAGAACGCCGCCACCGGTATGACCTGGCCGGGGGTCACCGGCGCCGAAATGGACCCCGCGTATCCGTACAAGGGCCACTTCAACCTGCTGAACAAATTCAAGAAGCAGCACCCGGACGTCAAGACGCTGATCTCGGTGGGCGGCTGGGCCGAGACCGGCGGATACTTCGACGACAGCGGCAAGCGGGTGAACTCCGGCGGCTTCTACTCGATGGCCACCCATGCCGACGGATCGGTCAACCAGGCGGGGATCGACACGTTCGCCGACTCGGCGGTCGCCTTCGTCAAGAAGTACGGCTTCAACGGCGTCGACATCGACTACGAGTACCCGACCTCCATGAAGGACGCCGGCAACCCCCTCGACCACACGGTCTCCAACCCGCGCCGCGCGGGCCTGGTCAAGGGCTACGCCGCGCTGATGAAGACGCTGCGCGAGAAGCTCGACAGGGCGGGCGCGGCCGACGGCAGGCACTACCTGCTCACCGTCGCGGCCCCCTCCTCCGGCTACCTGCTGCGCGGCATGGAGACCTTCCAGGTCCAGAAGTACCTGGACTACGTCAACATCATGTCCTACGACCTGCACGGCGCCTGGAACGAGTACGTGGGCCCGAACGCCTCGCTCTTCGACGACGGCAAGGACGCGGAGCTCGCGGCGGCGGGGGTCTACGGCAGCCAGCAGTACGGCGGCATCGGCTACCTGAACACCGACTGGGCCTACCACTACTTCCGCGGCTCCATGCCGGCCGGCCGCATCAACATCGGCCTGCCCTACTACACCCGCGGCTTCAAGAACGTGCAGGGCGGCACGGACGGTCTGTGGGGCAAGGCCCCCGCGACCACGTGTCCGGCCGGTTCGGGCCTGGCCAAGTGCGGTGACGGCGCGGTCGGCATCGACAACCTGTGGCACGACAAGGACGACAACGGCCAGGAGTCCCCCGCCGGCTCCAACCCGATGTGGCACGCCAAGAACCTGGAGAAGGGGATCGTCGGCGACTACGTCGCGACGTACGGATTCCCCGCCGGCACCCGGCTGACCGGCACCTACGCCCGCAAGTACGACTCGACGCTGGTCGCGCCGTGGCTGTGGAACGCGGACAAGAAGGTCTTCCTGTCGACGGAGGACGAGCAGTCGGTCGCCGCAAAGGCGGACTACGTCGCGAGCCGCGGCATCGGCGGCACGATGGTCTGGGAGCTCGCCGGCGACTACGCGTGGAACGCCGCGAAGGGCCAGTACGAGCCCGGCTCCACGCTCACCTCGCTGATGTACGACAGGTTCAGGACGGCCGCCCCGTACGGCGCCAAGGTCTCGAACAAGGCGCTGCCCACCAAGGCGGTGAACATCGGCGTGGAGTTCGGCGAGTTCAAGCTCGGCGACTCCAACTACCCGATCACTCCCAAGGTGAAGATCACCAACAACACGAAGACGGCGCTGCCGGGCGGCACGGAGTTCCAGTTCGACTACTCCACCGCGGCCCCGGGCAATGCCTCCGACCAGTCCGGTTTCGGGACGAAGGTGATCAGCAGCGACCACACCGGCGGCAACGCGGGCGGGCTGAAGGGCGACTTCCACCGCGTCTCCCTGAAGCTGCCGTCCTGGCAGTCGCTGGCGCCGGGCGCGTCGGTGGAACTCTCCTTCAACTACTACCTGCCGGTGTCCACCCCGTGGAACTGGACTGTGAACATCGGCGGTACGACGTACGCGCTCGCCGGTGACCTGGCGCGCGGCACCACGGTGGTGGAGCCGGGCACCGGGCCCGGCCCGTCGCCGGACCCGACGGACCCGACGCCGACCCCGACGCCGGGCGCCTGCACCGCACCCGCGTGGAGCGCGGCCACCGAGTACGGCGGTGGGTCCACGGTGTCCCACGCGTCCCGTACCTGGAAGGCGAAGTGGTGGACGAAGGGCGACGAGCCCGGCACCACCGGCGAGTGGGGTGTCTGGCAGGACCTCGGCGCCTGCTGACCCGGTAGGGGATGTCACAGAGCCCGGTGGCGGAGATACGGCACTTGCCGCCACCGGGCTCCTTCGCGTGCACCGGGCGTCCCGGCCGCGCACGTCCGGGCGTCGCGAGCGCGGGGTCCCGCACCTGGCCCGGGCCCCGCCGGATGTCATCGCGGGGCGAAGATCTCCTCCTGCACCGCGTCGCGGACCGTGAGCAGCGCCCCGCGCAGGACGGCGGCGCCGCCCAGGGCGCTCGGGCGGACCTCGGTGCGCAGGGGGGAGAGCGCGGTCAGCCTGGCCTCGACGCGGGCGGCCAGTCCGGGCCCGCCGGCATGGCCGGTCTCGCCGCCGAGGACGACGCAGCCGGGGTCGAGTACGGCGCTGACGGCGGCTGCGCCGAGGGCCAGCCGGCCGGCGAGGGCGTCCAGGAAGGCGTCGGCCCCCGTGGCGAGCGCGGTGCGGACCGCGGCCGCTCCGGACGGTTCCGGGCCGCCGTCGGGCACCTCGATACCGTACTCCGCCGCCAGGGCGCGGATCGCGGCCGAGCCGGCCAGTTCGTGGAAGCCGCCGCCGCAGTCGGTCGCCGACGGCAGGCTTCCCGTCCCCGGGACGGGCAGGAAGCCGATCTCGCCCGCACCTCCCGACGCACCTCGCCGGACCCGGCCGTCCAGGACGACGGCGGCGCCGACGCCGTGGCCGAGCCACAGCAGGACGAAGGTGTCGCGGTCGCGGGCTGCGCCCACGCGCTGCTCGGCGACGGCCGCGACATTGGTCTCGTTCTCGACGAGGACCGTGGCGGGCAGCCGCTCCTGAAGGTCCGTCACAAGGCGCCGGTGCCAGGCGGGCAGCCCGGTGGAGTCGCGGAGTTCGCCGGTGACGGGGTCGATGAGACCGGGTGCCCCGATGCCGATGCTGTGCAGCCGTCGTACGCCGGCCTGCCGGACGGTGCGCTCCAGCAGCGCGGCGGCACGCTCGACGGCGGGTCCGGTGCCGGGGTCGTCTCCCATCGCGAGGGTCGCCTCGGCCAGGGTGGCGCCGAGCAGGTCGGTCACGACGACGGAAACACTGCTGGTGCGGACGTCGAGGGCGGCGAGATGGGCGCGGTCGGAGACGATTCCGTACAGCCGCGCGTTGGGGCCGCGGCGTTCGGCGCCGGTCTCCCCGACGACACGGACGAGTCCCGACCCCTGGAGCCGTTCGACGAGGTCGGCGACCGTGGGCCGGGAGAGTCCGGTCAGCGACTTCAGCTGGCCTGCCGTCAACGGGCCTTCGTCCTGGAGCAGTCGGAGGGCGAGTCTGTCGTTGATGGCCCGGGCGGTGCTGGGCGATGCGGGCATGCCGGGATCCTCTCAGAACTCGTCATATCAACTTACTATCAGGCAGGGTTCCTGATAATTTACCGACCGCCCAGAGGACCGATCCGGGGAGGGTTCGTGCCACAGGACGTGGAGTTCAGCAGGGAGCGGCTGCGGCGGGCGCGGTTCGCCGTGGCCGCGGTCTTCTGTGTGCACGGCGCGGTGACCGGCAGCTTCGCCACACGGATCCCCTGGATCCAGGACCATGCCGGAGTGGGCGCGGGACAGCTCGGTCTGGCTCTCGCCTTCCCCGCGATCGGCGCCTCGGTGGCGATGCCACTGGCGGGCGCGATCAGCCACCGCCTCGGCGCCCGCACCGCGCTGCGCGGACTGCTCGCCCTGTGGACGCTCTCGCTGATCCTCCCGTCGCTCGCGCCGAACATCTACGGCCTGTGCGGCGCCCTCTTCGTGTACGGGGCCGCCTCCGGCATGTCCGACGTGGCGATGAACGCCCTCGGCGTGGAGGTCGAGAACCGGCTCGACCGGTCGATCATGTCGAGCCTGCACGGCATGTGGAGCGCGGGGGCCCTGATCGGCTCGGCGGCCGGCACGCTCGCCGCCCACCTGGGGGCGGACGCCCGGCTGCACCACGTCATCGCGGCCCTGGTGCTCACCGGCCTCGGCCTCCTGGCCTGCCAGGGCGTCCTCGACCTGCGCGGCGCACCGGACGAGGAGCCGCCGCCGCGGTTCGCCCTGCCTCCCAAGTCGGCCCTGGTCATCGGTGCCGTCGGGTTCTGCGGGGTCTTCGCCGAGGGGGCGAGCCTGGACTGGTCGGCGGTCTACCTGCGGGACGAGCTCGGCACGTCGGCGGGGCTCGCCGCCGCCTCCACCACCGCGTTCGCGCTGACCATGACGATCGCCCGGCTGTTCGGCGACAAGGTCGTGGACCGCTTCGGCGCCGTGCGGACCGTACGGGTCGGCGGCGCCGCCGCGACGGCCGGCGGAGTCCTCGTGGTCACCGCGCCGCATCCCGCGCTCGCCATGGCGGGGTTCGGGCTGCTCGGTCTGGGCGTGGCCGTCGTCGTCCCGCTGGCGTTCGCGGCGGCCGGGCGCAGCGGCCCGAACCCGAGCCAGTCCATCGCGGGCGTCGCGACCATCACGTACACCTCGGGCCTGATCGCACCCTCGGCGATCGGTGGGCTCGCCGACGCGACGTCCCTGACGGTGTCGTTCGCGCTCGTGACGCTGCTGGCGTTCGGACTGGTGCTGGGGGCCGGTGTGCTCCGTACCGGATCACGTGAGCGCACCGGACGGGGCGCGGCGGTGACCGAGAAGACCCGGCGCTGACCCTGCGAAAGCGGGGTTCCCCTCCGCGGGAGCCGGCTGTTCACGACCGCGCCGGTTCGCTCGTGCGTCGCATTACCATTGCGGCTGGTCTTTTTCGGCCCACGCCCGGCCGGGTCACGGCCGCGCCGCGGCCGTCCGAACCCCGGAGAACTGGAGCGACCCCGATGAACCTCGGCGTGGGCTGGACCCTGCACGGCGACGGACGGACACCCGCCCCGGGAGCCGTCGTCCGGCCCGACGAGCGGCTCTCCTGGCCGCGCACGGCCGGGCTCGGAGCGCAGCACGTGGTGGCCATGTTCGGCGCGTCGTTCGTCGCCCCGGTGCTGATGGGGCTGGACCCCAACCTCGCGATCATGATGTCCGGCGTCGCGACGATGATCTTCCTGCTCGCCACCCGCGGCAAGGTGCCCAGCTACCTCGGCTGCTCGCTGTCCTTCGTGGGTGTGGCGGCCACCATCAGGGCGGCCGGCGGCAGCAGCGCCACCGTCACCGGCGCCGTCCTGGTCGTCGGTGTCGTGCTGTTCCTGTCCGGTCTCGCCGTGCAGCGGTTCGGTGCCCGGATCATCCACGCGGCCATGCCGCCGATCGTGACCGGCGCGGTCGTCATGCTCATCGGCTTCAACCTCGCGCCGGTGACCGCCTCCACGTACTGGCCCCAGGACCAGTGGACCGCGCTGCTGGTGATGCTCTTCACCGGCCTCGCCGTGGTGTGCCTGCGGGGCTTCTGGTCCCGGATCGCCATCTTCCTCGGGCTGATCTTCGGATACGGCATCTCCTGGGTCTTCGACCGCGTCTTCGGCAGGATCCACTCCACGGTGGGCGGCCCGGAGGCCGTGGACCACTGGCGTCTGGACCTGTCCGGCGTCGCCAGGGCCGACTGGATCGGCCTGCCGTCCTTCCACGCCCCGGCGTTCGAGTGGTCGGCGATCCTCGTCGCCCTCCCGGTCGTCATCGCCCTGGTCGCCGAGAACGCCGGCCACGTCAAGGCCGTCGGCGAGATGACCGGGGACCCGCTGGACGACAAGCTCGGCACCGCCATCGCCGCCGACGGCGCCGCCTCGGTGCTCTCCACCGCCGTGGGCGGCCCGCCGAACACCACGTACTCCGAGAACATCGGCGTCATGGCCGCCACCCGGGTCTACTCCACCGCCGCCTACTGGGCCGCCGCGGGCTTCGCTCTTCTCTTCGGCCTCTGCCCCAAGTTCGGCGCGGTCGTGGCGGCCGTCCCCGGCGGTGTACTCGGCGGCATCACCGTCATCCTCTACGGCATGATCGGCCTGCTCGGCGCACAGATCTGGACCAACGCCGGGGTGGACCTGCGCAACCCACTGAACCTGGTCCCGGCCGCCGCCGGCATCATCATCGGTGTCGGCGGCGTCAGCCTGAAGATCACCGAGAACTTCGAGCTCGGCGGCATCGCCCTCGGCACCATCGTCGTCATCACCGGCTACCACGTGCTGCGTGCCTTCGCCCCGGCCCATATGAAGGCCCGGATGGCGGAGCAGGAACCGCTGCTGGACTCCGGCACCAGCTCCTACGAGGGCGGCGGGGATCAGCCGGTCGCCAAGTCGTAGGCGTAGGCGGGGGTGAAGGACCCGGCCGCGCCCTTGCAGCCGTCCGACTCCCCCGGCAGCTTCACCCACAGATAGGCGTCGATGCGGGCCTCACCGGTCCTGGTCGTCGGCGTGCGCCCCAGCGCCCGGCCGGACGGATCGCACCACTGGCCGGGCGCGGGTGCTCCGTTGCCGTTGCGGCTGGTGTCGATCACGGCGCCGAGGTGCGCGGGACCGCCGAGCGCGGACAGCACCCGCCGGGCGTAGGCCGCCTCGTCGGCGGTGCGGTGGAAGTTGGAGACGTTGGTGAAGATACCGTCGCCGCTGTCCGCGACCCCGGCCTCGCGCAGGGCCGCGGCCATGGTGGCGGCCGGGTGCCAGCCGGAGTGCCCGGCGTCGAAGTAGACCTTGGCCTGCGGGTTGGCGGCCTTCAGTGCCTTGCCCGCCCGCCCGAGTGAGGCGTAACGGGCCGCCCGCTCCCCCGCCGAGAGGCAGTCGGCGAGCGCGATCGAGTCGGGCTCCAGGACGACGATGACCGGCCCACTGCCCAGGCCGTCGGCGAAGCGCTCGATCCAGCGGTCGTAGGAGGCGAGCCCGGGCGCGCCGCCCTGCGAGGCTCCGCCGCAGTCGCGGTCCGGGATCGCGTACGGCACGAGGACCGGGACCCGGCCGGCTGCGGCCGCGCCCGAGGTGACCGCGCGGACCTTGCCGGTGATGGCGTCCGGGTTGTACTCGGCGAACCACACGGCGGCCGGCTGGTCGGCGATCCGGGACTCGATGAGCGGTCGCCGCGGATCGTCGCGGTTCGCCCGCACCCAGTCGAGCACCTGGGACTGCGGATGGCGGTACAAGGTGGCGGCCGGTGCGCCCTGCTGCGCGCGCGGTGCGCTCGGCTTCGCCGACGGTGTCCCGCTCGTGGAGGGCGGCGCGGAGGACGCCGTCCGCGGGGACGGCGAGGGCGGAAGCGAGGGCGACGGCGGCGCCGGTGTGGCGCTCGGCCGCGCGGGCAGCGGCACCGGCGCCGCCGAGGCCGTCACCTCCGGCCCTGCCGTGTCCCGCTTCTGCCCGGCGCCGGTGGCCGCCAGCAATCCGCTGACCGCGCCGACGGCGACGACCGCGGTCGCGGCGGCCGCCATGGCATGCCGGCGGGCCCTGCGCCGCCGCTCGATCCGTTCCGCCCGGCGCTGTGCGCGCACGCCTGACACCGTGAACTCCCCCTCCCCCTGGTGCCCGTTCCGGCCGGGCTTCCCCCGTTCCGGGGAAGCCGAACCGGTCGGCACCACCCAGAGCCTACCTACTGAAACCCTGCACCCATGGCGCAGATCGAACAGTTCACCGGCCCCGCGGGCCCCGACCGGCTGTCGGTCGGGTCGATCGTCACGCGGATGTACACGTTCCGCTCGCTGTGGCCGGCGACGGACGGGGTGGCGGTCTTCAACCGGGTGTACCTGACGGTCACCGAGGAGCTCGGACGCCGCATCGACCGGGGGGAGTTCGCTGATCGGCGGGCCGCCGTCACGCTGGGCGTCCTGTTCGCGGAGCGCTATCTGTCGGCGGTGGACCGGGGCCTCGCGGGCGGCCGGGCGCCGGCCTGCTGGCGGCCGCTGTTCCAGTACCGCCGCCATCCCGGCGTACGACCGCTGCAGTTCGCGATGGCCGGTATCAATGCCCACATCGGGCACGATCTGGCGCTGGCGGTGGTGGACACCTGCCGTACGCTCGGCTGCGAACCCCGCGAACTCGAGGGGGAGTTCGACCGGGTGGGCGACATCCTCACGGTGCTGGAGGAGCGCGTCCGCGAGGAGCTGATGCCGGGTCCGGATCTGCTGGAGATCGCGGACCCGCTGACGCATCTGCTGGGGTGCTGGAGTCTGGAGCGGGCCCGGGACGGGGCCTGGCTGACGGCCCGCTCGCTGTGGCAGCTGCGGCGGCTGCCGGAGCTGGCCGAGGAGTGCGCCGAACGCCTCGACCACTCCGTGGGTCTGGTGGGGCGGATGCTGCTGACGCCGCTCACACGGTGCGGCTGACCGCGCTCACGCCGGCCGCTCTCGCACTCGTGTTCCGCCCCACTTCCAGAACGCCCGTCAGTCCTCCGGAAGTTCCACCGGGGCGATCTCGTCGTACACGTCGCCCGGACCGGGGTTGGTGGCGTCGGTGGCGCCGCCGAAGTGGTGCATGACGCCCCACACCGCGTTGAGCGCGGTCTGCACGGCGCCCTCGGCCCAGCCGGCGGTCCAGGAGATGTCGTCGCCCGCGAGGAAGATGCCGCGCTTGTCCTCGGGCAGCCGGTCCTGCATGAAGTGGGTGAACAGCCGGCGCTGGTAGCGGTAGTGGCCCGGCAGGTTGGCCTTGAACGCACCCATGAAGTAGGGCTCGTTCTCCCACGACACGGTCACCGGGTTGCCGATGATGTGCTTGCGGATGTCGACCTTCGGGTAGATCTCGCCGAGCGACTTGAGCATGACCTCCATGCGCTCGTTGGCGGAGAGCGGCAGCCACTTCAGGCTGTCGTCGCACCACGTGTACGACAGGCAGATCACGGCCGGCTTGTCCGGGCCGTCGTCCAGCAGGTACGTGCCCCGGGTCATCCGGTCGGTGAGCGTCATCGACATGACGTCACGGCCGGTGTCCTCGTCCTTGTCCAGCCAGAACGGCCGGTCGACCGGGACGAAGAGCTTGGAGGACTCCATGTAGTGGGTGCGCTCCATCGCCGTCCAGTGGTCGATGGGGAACAGCGAGTCGTCGCACGAGATCTTGGAGAGCAGCATCCAGGACTGGGCGGTGAAGATCGCCGCCTGGTAGGTGCGGATGTCGCCGGAGGCGTCGGTGACGGTGATGCGGTTGCCGGCCGTGCGGTGCAGGCGGGTCACGGCCGGGCGGGGGGTGCCGTCGTGCAGCGAGGACAGGGACGTGCCCTGCGCCCAGTGCACGATCTTCTCCGGCTCGCGCTCCCACAGCCTCAGCGGGAGCTGCTGGGAGCCACCGACGATGCCACGGTGGTGGTCGTCCGCCTCGGTGTAGACGACGCGGAGGATCTCCAGAATGGAGTTGGGGAAGTCGGTGTCCCAGCCGCCGGTGCCAAAGCCGACCTGGCCGAAGATCTCGCGGTGGCGGAAGGACTTGAACGCCGACGACTCGCACAGGAAGCCGTAGAAGGTCTGGTTGTCGAGCTTCTCGACGAGCTTGGCCCAGATCTCGCGAATGCGCGGGACGTCGCGCTCGCGCATGGCCGTGTTCATGTCGGAGAAGTCGGCGCCCTCCTCCAGGCAGGCGTTCCACGCGGCGGCGACGTCGCGGTAGACCTGCGGGAGGTCGTCGATCGTCTCGGCGTAGTGCGACTCGCCCTTGAGGTCGACCACGGTCGACGGGGTGGCCTCGGCGAGCGGGTTCGGGAACGGCCTGGTCTGCAGACCCACGAGGTCGATGTAGTGCTGCAGCGCCGTGGAGGAGGGCGGGAAGCGCATCGCGCCCATCTCGGCGGTCAGCTCGTCCGTGCCGGTGCCCTCGAAGCCGACGGTGCGCAGCCGGCCGCCGATCTGGTCGGCCTCGTAGACGACGGGCTTGAGGCCCATCTTCATGAGCTCGTACGCGGCGATGATGCCGGACAGGCCGCCGCCGATCACGGCGACCTCGGTGCCGTGCTCGGTCGCCGGTATCTGGCCGAGGCCGGCCGGGTGGGCGAGGTAGTCGTCGTACGCGTACGGGAAGTCCGGCCCGAACATGGTGATCGGCGGCTGCGCGTCGGTGTGCTGGACGGCGGTGGGCACCGTGGACGTCATGGGGTACGGACTCCTTGCACGGGGTGAAGAGGGGGCGGCGGGGAAGACAGGTCAGAGCAGCGACTCGTAGAGGCCGGGGCGGCGGTCGCGGAGGTACGGGTTGGCCTCGCGCGAGGCGCTCAGCAGCTCCGGGTCGGCGTCGCCGACGATCAGCTCCTCGCCACGGCCGGCGCGGGCGCGGACCGTGCCGTCGGGCCCGGCGAGGGCGGAGAGTCCGACGAACTCGAACTCGCCCTCCAGCCCGGCCCGGTTGGCGTAGGCGACGTACAGCTGGTTCTCGAAGGCACGCACGGGCACGACGGACTCGGCGACGACCTCGGCGGGGTGCATGAGAGCGGTGGGCACCAGCAGAAGGTCGGTACCGGCCAGGGCGTGGGCGCGGACGTTCTCGGGGAACTCCACGTCGTAGCAGATCATCAGGCCGATGCGCGTCCCGGCGAGCTCCGCCTGGACGACCGGCTCGTCACCGGGGGTGAACCACTTCTCCTCGAAGTCACCGTAGAGGTGCGTCTTGCGGTAGTTCGCCAGCCGGTCGCCGTCCGGGCCGATCAGCTGCGCGGAGTTGTACACCCGGTCGCCGTCCCGCTCGGGGTAGCCGTAGGCGACGGCGAGGCCGTGGCGTACGGCGACGGCGGCGACCGCATCGGCGCTGGGGCCGGCGGCCGGCTCGGCCAGGCGCGGGACGTCAGCCCCGATCGCGTACCCGGTCAGGAACATCTCGGGAGCGACCAGCAGGGCGGCGCCGGTGGCGGCGGCACGGGCCGCGGCCTCGTCGAGGACCTTGAGGTTGGCGTCGACGTCACCGGGCTGTCCCGAGCTCTGGAGCAGGGCGGTGCGCAGCGGCGTCATCGGCAGACCTCTGTCGTGTACGTGAAGGTGAGGGAAAGGCTTAAACAAGACGCTCAAAACGGTACGGTCCGGTGTTCTTTCCGGACAAGGCGTGACCGTTGCAGACCGACCGCCGATCCATTGCGCGGTTGCGGCCTCCGGCGGAGATTCGTTGCGCGCCTCTCCGCCGGTGGTCGGAGAGGGTCCCGCCCGTGCGGCGGAGGACGGTCCCGACCTGCGCGCGATGTGCCGGCGCGGGGCCGGACGGAAGAGTGAGGGGCGTTGGAAAACCGGTCCTCACCAGCCGAAAGGGCTCCGACCATGAACCGCCGTACGAAGATCGTCGCCATCGCCGCCGCACTGCTGATCACCGCCGGCACGGCGGGCTCCGCCATGGCCACCGCGACCACCGGCGTCGACGCACCCGAACGCCCCGCCATCGCCGTCACCGCGGCAGCGGACGGGGCCGCCCCGGCGGGCGGCGGCAAGCGGGAGGCGGCGGCGCTGACCGGGACGGCGATGCTCGCCCGGCCGGCCGGCGACAACGTCACCTTCACCTTCGACGCCCACCTCGACGCCAAGGACAACGGCAATCCGCTGAACGCCCACGGCACCTTCAGTTTCAGCCACTACATGGGCGACTGGGGCGGCAAGGGCAAGGCGAAGGTGGATTGTCTGATCACCGGCGGAAAGGTGGCGGTCGTGTCCGGCGTGATCACCGAGGCCGACGGCGACCTGAAGGCCGCCAAGGGCAAGCGGGTGGGTGTCACCGTGCACGACCGGGGCGGTCAGGACGGCTTCGGATACAGCTGGGCGGCACTCGGGCTGCCCCAGGAGACCCCCGACGACCTGCCGAAGTGCATCAGCTCGGCGCCCTTCGAGAAGACGAAGCCCGGCTCCGGGACCTTCCGCGTGGTGCCCTGGCAGCCGGAGTTCCCCCGGCCGTAGCGTTCGGCCGGGCAGGGCCGGCGGAACAGGGCACGCGGGCCGGCGGATCAGGGCACACGGGGCCGGGCACGCGGGTCGGCGGGCCGGACGGACGGGTCAGGCGGGCGAGCCGGAGGAGAAGCGCCGCAGCAGCGGGGAGAGCACCAGCACCGACTTGGTGCGCTCCACGAACGGCTCGCCCGCGATCCGCTCCAGCACCCGCTCGAAGTGGCGCATGTCGGAGGCGAAGACCTGGACGATCGCGTCCGCCTCACCGGTCACGGTGGAGGCGGACGCGACTTCCGGATAGCGCTCGAGGCCACGCTGGATGGCCTCGGGCGAAGTGTTGCGACGGCAGTAGATCTCGATGAAGCCCTCGGTTTCCCAGCCGAGCGCCGCGGGGTCCACCCGGACGGTGAAGCCGGTGATGGCCCCCTCCGCCCGGAGCCGGTCCACCCGCCGCTTCACGGCGGGGGCGGACAGACCGACGAGCGAGCCGATGTCGGCGTAGGACCGGCGGGCGTCCTCGGCGAGGGCGTGGACGATGCGTTCGTCGAGATCGTTCAGTCGCACTGGGGGTGGATCACTTCTCTGCGGTGGCCAATCGGGAGCGGCGCATGCCGTAGAGGAAGTAGAACACGAGCCCGACCGCCATCCAGACACCGAAGACGACCCACGTGGGGGAGTCGAGGCTGAACATGTTGTACACGCAGAAGCCGAAGCCCAGGACGGGGAACAGCGGACCGAGCGGCACCTTGAACGTGCGCGGCATCTCGGGACGCGTCCAGCGGAGCACGATCACCGCGATGTTGACCAGGCCGAAGGCGAAGAGGGTGCCGATGCTGGTGGCGTCGACGAGCTTGCCCAGCGGGATGACGGAGGCGAGGGCGCCGCAGAACAGCGAGACGATCACCGTGTTGAGGCGGGGCGTGCCGGTCTTCTCGCTGACCTTGCCGAAGGCCTTGGGCACCAGTCCGTCGCGGGACATGGCGAACAGGACACGGGTCTGGCCGTAGAGGACGGTCATCACGACGCTGGCGATGGAGATGACGGCGCCGGCCGCGAGCAGCGTGCCCCAGAACGTCTGGCCGCTGACGTCGTGCATGATCGCGGTCAGGGAGGCCTCGGAGCCCTCGAAGTCCTTCCAGTTCCACGCGCCGACGGCGACGGCGGCGACCAGGACGTAGAGCGCGGTGACGATGATCAGGGACAGCATGATCGCGCGGGGCAGGTCGCGCTGCGGGTTCTTGGCTTCTTCACCCGCGGTGGAGGCGGCGTCGAAGCCGATGTAGGAGAAGAACAGACTCGCTCCGGCGGCGCTGACGCCGGCCATGCCGAGCGGCATGAAGTCCGCGTAGTTGCCGGACTTGAAGCCCGTGAAGCCGATGGCGCAGAAGAGGACCAGCGCGGCGATCTTCACCACGACCATGATCGTGTTGGCGCGGGCCGACTCCTTGGCCCCGCCGAGCAGGAAGACCATGGCGAGCAGCACGACGATCAGGCCGGGCAGGTTGATGATGCCGCCCTCGCCCGGTGCCGAGGAGAGCGCCGCCGGGATCGTGACACCGATGGTGCCGTTGAGCAGCTCGTTGAGGTACTCACCCCAGCCGACGGCGACGGCGGCGACGGAAACGCCGTATTCCAGGACCAGGCACCAGCCGCACACCCAGGCGACGAGTTCACCCATCGTTGCGTACGCGTACGAGTACGAGGAGCCTGCGACCGGGATCGAGCCGGCCAGCTCGGCGTAGGAGAGCGCCGAGAACAGGGCGGTGAGTCCGGCGAGCACGAACGCCAGGGTGACCGCGGGGCCGGCCTTGGGGACGCTGTCGCCGAGGACGACGAAAATTCCGGTGCCCAGCGTGGCACCGATGCTGATCATGGTCAGCTGCCACATCGAGAGCGAGCGGCGGAGGCTGCCACCTTCACCCTGGCCACCCTCGGCGACCAGCGCTTCTACCGGCTTGCGCCGGGTGAGGGCGGAGAGCGCGGAGGCCTTGGGCCCGGTTGGCTCGGTGGCGGGCGCGGCTGTGCCTTGGTCAAGCACTGCGGGGGCTCCTTCATCGCTGCGGGTCGAGATCACGGCGACCTGCGGCGGTTCGCGGGCATGGCTGAGCCGCCCACGGGGGAAGGGGAACCGCCGAGCAGACGGTCACCGCCACTCCTGGTACGGGCCCTGAGCTTAACGACCCCGGCTTCGCGCTCGTAATGCACTCTTGTTGCGCATCGACGGATGATCATTGCGCGCTTGGAGCACAGACGGGGAAACATTGCGCCCCACTGCACGAATCGACACATTGGGTCCCGGAGGACCGGGTAGGAGGAAAGTCCCGCCCGACGATCGGAGCCGCGATGAATTGGCTGGAACCCGGCCCCTTCCTGCGCGGTACGGCGTGGCTGGACGAGGGCCGCGCGGTGCGCGCCGACCCGGCCGACCTGGCACGGCTGCCCTGGGACACCGGCGAGCGGGCCGCCCTGCCCATCGGCGTGCGGCTCGAGTTCACCGCCTCGGGGGGCACGCGGGCCGTCCAGATCCGCTATCGCGCGAAGGTGCCGGACGACGGTGAGGCACTGCGGGAGCTGGCGCACTGCTTCGCGCTGTGGCACGGCGACCGATGTGTGCGCGAGGCCTTCGCCGAGCCGGCCGAGGAGACCACCGTGATGTTGCAACTCCCTCCCCGCGGCGGGGCGTTCACGGTCCACCCGCCGGAGAGCCAGGCTCCGGTGATCCTGGGACTGCGCGGTGTCGGCGGCGCCCTCTCCCCGGCCCCGGCGCGCCCGCGCTGGCTGATCCACGGGGACTCGATCACCGAGGGCTGGTGGTCCACGCGCCCCGCCCACGCATGGCCGGCCGCCGCCGGGCGGGCACTCGGCCTGGACCCCGTCAACCTCGGGTACGCGGGCGGTGGCCGCGGCGAGCTGCCCACCGCGCAGCAGCTGGCCCACCTCCCGGCCGACCTGCTCACCCTGGCCTTCGGCACGAACTGCTGGGACCGCGTCCCCTATTCGGCTCCGCTGCTGTACGAGACGACCCGGGCCTTCGTCGCGCTGGTGCGCGGCGGCCATCCGGACACCCCCCTGCTGCTGCTCTCACCCGTGCTGCGGCCGGCCGCGGAGAACACGGAGAACGCCCTGGGCGCCACGCTGGCGGAGCTGCGGTCGGCGATGGAGGAGGCGGCCGCGGACCTCGTCGCGGCCGGCGACCGGCAGCTGTCGCTGCTGCCCGGCCGGGAGCTGCTGGGGCCGGACGACCTCGCCGACGGACTGCATCCGAACGACGCGGGCCACCGCAGGCTGGCGACGGCCGTCGCGGGGGCCGTCCGGGTGCTTCGTGGCCGATACTCGACGCGTCCGGGTTAATGTTCGTCGGCTGGGTATGCGAGCGATGATGACGGAGGAGGCGCCTGTGGTAGTCGTGGATTCCCCTGCCGGTGACAGCGCCTCGGCCCGCGATGTGACGGCTCGTTTCCTGGCCGAACACTGCCCCTGGGCGGACCTCGCGGCCGTGCAGCTGGTGGTGACCGAGCTGACGGCGAACGCGCTGCGCCACACCGCCGAGGGCTGGTGGCGGCTGCGGCTGCGGGCGGGGCCCGAGGAGCTGACCGTGGAGCTGGACGATGCCAGCCCCGAGCTTCCCGTCGCGCGCACGCCGGACTTCACCGGGGGCGGCGGTTTCGGCTGGCCCATGGTGCTGCGCCTGGCGGGCCGGGTGGAGGTCCGCCCCCGCCCCACCGGAAAAACGGTCCGAGCGGTGTGGGCCCGGCCCGCCGCGGCTCCCGAGCCGGGCTGATCCCCCGGCCGAACCAGGCTGATCACCCCAACGAACCGGGCTGCTCCCCCGCGAACGAATCGCGCTGTTCCCGCGAAGCTGTTCCCGCGAACGAACCGCGCTCAACCCCCAAGCGAACCGCGCTCCTCCCCCACGAACTGGGTCGGGCCGGGCCGGCCCCCTCGGGCGACCGGCTCCGGCCCGTCGGCGTTGCCCGCTCAGCCCCCGGCCAGGAGGCCTTCCCGCAGGCGCGCGGTGATGCGCGACAGCAGCCGGGACACATGCATCTGGGAGACGCCCAGTTCGGCGCCGATCTGGGACTGTGTCATCTCGTCCACGTACCGCATCCGCAGGATGAGCCGGTCGCGCTCTCCGAACTCCTCGATCAGCGGCTTCAGGGCCTGGACGTTCTCCACGATCTCCAGGTCGCGGTCGGGCTCTCCGAGCCGGTCGCCGAGCGTCTCGGACCCTCCGTCACCGCCGTCGTCGAGGGGCAGGTCGAGCGAGCCCGCGGAGTAGCCGTTGGCGGCGACGAGCCCCTCGACGACCTCGTCCTCGTCCAGGCCGAGGTGCTCGGCGAGTTCGGCGGCGGTCGGCGAGCGGTCCAGCCGCTGGAAGAGTTCGTCGGTCGCGCGGGCGATGTCGATCCGGAGCTCCTGCAGCCGTCGCGGCACGTGCACGGACCAGCTGGTGTCGCGGAAGAACCGCTTGATCTCACCGACCACGCACGGCATCGCGAAGGTCGCGAACTCCACCTCACGGCTCAGGTCGAACCGGTCGATGGCCTTGATCAGCCCAATGGTGCCGACCTGGATGATGTCCTCCATCTGGTCGGACCGGTTGCGGAAGCGCGTCGCCGCGTACTTCACCAGCGAGAGGTTCAGCTCGATGAGGGTGTTGCGTACGTACTGGTACTCCTCGGTGCCCTCCTCCAGTTCGGCCAGCCGGTCGAAGAACTGCTTAGAGAGTTCTTTCGCGTCCCTCGGAGCCACCTCTCCCGGATTCCGCACGTCCGGCAGTCGAGTTGTCGGCTGAGCGGCACCGGTCGAGATCGTGGTCGCCATGGACTGGGCCCTCCCTTTCTCTCCGTACGGTCGCAGAGCGCGTGTACCCGTGTTACGGCGAACCACGCGTGCAGAATCGCGAGCGCCGCGAAGATGCGGCCGGCAGGGCGGAAAATACGCCAGGGGCCGTCCCCGCGCTCGGCGGGAACGGCCCCTGGTTCTCGTCGTACCCGGCGGTGTGCCGGTCCGGATCTACGCCGCGTCAGCTCCAGCTGGCGTGCAGGGGCTTGCCCTCCGCGTAGCCGGCGGCGCTCTGAATGCCCACGACGGCCTTCTCCGCGAACTCCTCGAGGGAGCCGGCACCGGCGTACGTGCAGGACGAGCGGACGCCCGCGATGATCGAGTCGATCAGGTCCTCGACACCCGGACGGGACGGGTCGAGGAACATCCGCGACGTGGAGATGCCCTCCTCGAACAGCGCCTTGCGGGCCCGGTCGTAGGCGGACTCCTCGCTGGTGCGGTTGCGGACAGCGCGCGCCGAGGCCATGCCGAACGACTCCTTGTAGAGCCGGCCGCTGGCGTCCTGCTGGAGGTCGCCCGGGGACTCGTACGTACCGGCGAACCAGGAACCGATCATCACGTTGGAAGCGCCGGCGGCGAGCGCCATGGCGACGTCCCGCGGGTGGCGGACACCGCCGTCGGCCCAGACGTGCTTGCCGTACTTCTTCGCCTCGGCGGCGCACTCCAGCACCGCGGAGAACTGGGGGCGGCCCACGCCGGTCATCATCCGGGTGGTGCACATCGCGCCGGGGCCCACACCGACCTTGATGATGTCCGCACCGGCGTCGATCAGGTCCTTGACGCCCTCGGCGGCCACGATGTTGCCCGCGACGATCGGCACCTGCGGGTCGAGCGCGCGCACGGTCCTGATCGCGCTGATCATCGACTCCTGGTGGCCGTGGGCCGTGTCGATGACGAGCGTGTCGACACCCGCGTCGAGAAGCTGCTTGGCCTTGCCCGCCACGTCGCCGTTGATGCCGACGGCGGCGGCGATGCGCAGCTTGCCCCTGGCGTCGACGGCGGGGGTGTAGAGCGTCGCGCGGAGCGCGCCCTTGCGGGTCAGGATGCCGGCGAGGCGGCCCTGACCGTCCACGGCCGGGGCGTACCGCCGGTTGTGGTGGTCCAGGGTGTTGAACGCCTCGCGCGGGTCCATGTCGGCGTCGAGGAGCAGCAGGTCCGTGGACATGACCTCGGAGAGCTGGGTGAAGCGGTCCACACCGTTGAGGTCGGCGTCGGTGACGACACCGATCGGGCGCTGGTCCTCGTCCACGACCACGCCCGCGTTGTGCGCCCGCTTGGGGAGCAACGACAGCGCGTCGGCGACGGTCTGGTGGGCGTGGAGCACGATCGGCGTGTCGAGCACGTGGTGGCGGCTCTTCACCCAGGCGATGACGTCGGTGACGACCTCGATCGGAATGTCCTGCGGGATGACGACGAGGCCGCCGCGGCGGGCGACGGTCTCGGCCATCCGGCGGCCCGCGATCGCGGTCATATTGGCGACGACGAGCGGGATGGTGGTCCCGGTGCCGTCGGGGGAGGTGAGGTCGACGCCCTGGCGGGAGCCCACGGCCGAGCGGCTAGGCACCATGAACACATCGTCGTACGTGAGGTCGTACGGCGGCTTCAGGTCATTGAGGAAACGCACGTGCTGAACATCCCAGTCGTTCGGAGTTGGCCCCCGGGCATTTCAGCCGGGGGGAAAACGCACGTACTTCATTCTCCCACGGCGGGTGCCGTACGGTCCCCGGGCTGAAGCTCCAGGCCGCGCGGGTCGCCCTGGTGCGTTCCTCCAAGCCCGGGGTCGCCCGGGCCCGGGTCGTCCTCAGTTGTCCGGGTCGGCCCGGTCCAGGGCGGGGCGCGGGCCGGGCGTGAACTCGGTCAGCAGATAGTCCGCCGCCGCGGTGTCGGTGACGAGGCTCGTGACCAGGCCGGAGCGCAGGACGGCGCCGATGGCGGAGGCCTTGCGCTGGCCGCCCGCGATCGCCACCACCTCGGGGATACGGCGGAGCCGGTCGGCCTCGACGGTGATGCACCGCTCCCCCAGGTCGCGCCCGACGCGGCGGCCCGAGGCGTCGAAGAGGTGCGCCGACATCTCCGCGGCCACACCCAGTGAGGCGTAGTGGGCACGCTCCTCGTCGGTGAGCATGTCGTGGACGGTGGAGATGCCCGGCTCCCAGGAGCCGATGGAGACCGCCGCGACGGTGACCTTGTCGAAGTACTCGAAGGCGCGGGCGATGCCGGTCTGGCTGCGCAGGGCGGCCGCCGTCGCCGGGTCGGGCAGGAGCATCGGCGCGTAGATCGGGTGGGCCTCGCCGCCGGAGACCTGTGCGGCGCGGCGCACCGCCTCGACCGAGCCGCGCTCGGCGGTCCCGGCGTCGTACACACCGGTGAGCTGGACGACCGTACAGGGCGGCAGCCGGTCCAGGGCGGCCGCCATGTGGATGGTGGAGCGGCCCCAGGCGAGCCCCAGGACGTCACCCTCGGTCACGAGCTCGCCGAGCAGGTCGGCCGCGACCTCGCCCAGGTTCTCGGGGTCGGGCGACTCGTCCTCGCCCTCCGGCGGGGACTCGACGACGACCGCGTGGCGCAGACCGTAGCGGGCGCGCAGCGCGTCGGAACGCTCCGCGTCGAGCTCGGCCGGCACCCGGATCTCGATCCGTACGAGATCGCGCTCCAGGGCCGTTTCCAGGACCCGCGCGACCTTGAAGCGGCTGACGCCGAACTCCTCCGCGATCTGGATCTTGGATTTGCCCTCGAGGTAGAAGCGGCGGGCCATGGCCGCCGCCTGCACGAGCTCCGCGGGTCCCATCCGCAGGGCTGGACGTCCCGCCGACATTGCAGACACCGCGCTCTCCTCACTGCTGTTCACACTCTGACTCGTCGTTCATCCTGTCAGATCCGACGAGTCTTGATCAGTCCTGTCGGGCTGCGTTCATCTGGTCGTGGCTCAATGGCCGCATGCCCAGGCCGCCGAGGCGGTCGCCCCGTCCGCCCGGTCACGCAGGGCGCGTACGGCGGCGGCCGGGTCCTCGGCGCCGTACACCGCGGAACCGGCGACGAAGACATCGGCACCGGCCTCCGCGCAGCGCTCGATGGTGGCCTCCGAGACACCGCCGTCGACCTGCAGCCACAGCTCCAGGCCGTGCTTGGAGATGAGCTCACGGGTGCGGCGGATCTTCGGCAGCATGATGTCGAGGAACGCCTGGCCGCCGAAGCCGGGCTCCACGGTCATGATCAGCAGCATGTCGAGCTCGGGGAGCAGGTCCTCGTACGGCTCGATGGGGGTGGCGGGCTTGAGTGCCATGGAGGCACGGGCGCCCTTGGCCCGGATCTCACGGGCCAGCCGGACCGGGGCGGCGGCCGCCTCGACGTGAAAGGTGACCGATCCGGCACCGGCCTCCACGTACTGCGGGGCCCAGCGGTCGGGGTCCTCGATCATCAGATGGCAGTCCAGCGGGGTGTCCGTCGCCCGGTGGAGCGACTCCACGATCGGCACGCCCAGGGTCAGATTGGGCACGAAGTGGTTGTCCATGACATCGACATGGAGCCAGTCGGCGCCTTCGACGGCCTTCGCCTCGTCGGCGAGCCGGGCGAAGTCGGCGGAGAGGATGCTGGGGTTGATCTGGGCCATGAGCCAAGCCTGCCATGCCGCATGGCATTTCTTTTACCCGATGCCCGGGTGGGGGCCCACGAGCCCGGCACACTTGCCGCAATACCGGCGATTCACCCCGGCTTCCGGCGCGTTTTGCGCGCCGGGCGCCGGGGCTCACACCTCCTCGGAAAGGCCGCCGCGTCGTCAGGCGGTGCGCCGCAGCAACGCCAGATACATGGCGTCCGTGCCGTGCAGATGCGGCCAGAGCTGTACGTCGGGGCCGTCACCCAGCGCGGGCACGCCGGGCATCAGGGGACGGGCGTCGATGAGCTCCGCGCCGCCCTGCTTCTTCAACACGTCGTCCACGACCGCCCGGGTCTCCGCCAGGTGCGGCGAGCAGGTCGCGTACCCGACGACGCCGCCCACCCGCACCGCGCTCAGGGCCTCGGTGAGCAGGGCGCGCTGCAGCGGCGCGAACCCCTCCACGTCCTCCGGGCGGCGGCGCCAGCGTGCCTCGGGGCGGCGGCGCAGGGCGCCCAGGCCCGAGCAGGGCACGTCGACCAGGACGCGGTCGAAGGAGCCGGGGCGCCACGGCGGACGCGTGCCGTCGGCGGCGATCACCTGGTAGGGGCCGGGGTTGCCGGCCAGCGCGCGCTCGACGAGACGGGCGCGGTGCGGCTGCTTCTCGGCGGCCAGCAGGGTGGCGCCGCGCCCGGCGGCCAGCGCGCCCAGCAGGGCCGCCTTGCCGCCGGGTCCCGCGCACCCGTCGAGCCACCGCTCGTCGGGGCCGTCCAGCGGGGCGTCGGCGAGCGCGACGGCGACGAGCTGGCTGCCCTCGTCCTGGACGCCCGCCCGCCCCTCGCGCACGGCGTCGAGGGCGCCCGGCTCACCGCCCTCCGCCATCCGCACGGCGTACGGGGACCAGCGGCCGGGCACGCCCGCCTCCTCGCCCAGCGCCGCCAGGAGCTCGGCCGTGGTGGACCGTCCGGGCCGGGCCACCAGTGTCACCTCGGGCCGCTCGTTGTCGGCCTCCAGGAGGTCCTCGATACCGGCCCGGCCGCCGCCGAGCGCGTCCCACAGCGCGGAGACGACCCAGCGGGGGTGGGAGTGCACGACGGCCAGATGGTCCTCGGGGTCGTCGTCGTACGGCGGGGCGACCCGCTCGATCCAGGTGCCGAGGTCGTCCTGGGCGATCTTGCGGAGGACGGCGTTGACGAACTTGGCCCGGCCGTCGCCCAGCACCACGCGTGCCAGCTCCACGCTCGCGGAGACCGCGGCGTGCGTGGGGATGCGCGTGCCCAGCAGCTGGTGGGCACCCAGCGACAGCACGTCCAGCACCGGCGGGTCGACCTCGCGCAGCGGCCGGTCGATGCACGCAGCGATGACGGCGTCGTAGGTGCCCTGGCGGCGCAGCGTGCCGTAGACCAGCTCCGTGGCGAGGGCCGCGTCCCGGCCGTCGAAACCTTCCTGCTCGCGGGCCTTCCGCAGCAGCGGCGGCAGGACGAGGTTGGCGTACGCGTCGCGCTCGTCCACGGCACGCAGCGCCTCGAAGGCCAGGATGCGCACCGGGTCCTTCTTGGGGCGGCGGTACGGCTTGGAAGGACGGCGGCGGGACTGCTCGCTCAAAAGGTGCTCCGCTTTTCGGTGGGGCTCGTTCGTTGCGCGTTCGGGCTCGTTCGCCTCGGAGGGCTCACTCCTTTCAGCCTACGTCGGCCGTGCCCAGGTGCTCCCCGGGGGCGATCCGTACCCCGCGCGCCCAGTCGGCGCCCCGCATCGGCTTCTTGCCCTGCGGCTGGACCCAGAGCAGCTCGACGGCGTGCGAGCCGGTGCCGACGTACACGTTGTTCTTGGCGGCCGACAGCTCGCCGGGCCTCAGGTCGGCCCGGTCCGGCACGAGGGCGGCCTGGACCACCTTGAGCCGCTCGCCGCGGAAGACGCTCCACGCGCCGGGCGCGGGCGTGCAGCCGCGCACCACCCGGTCGACCCGCAAGGCGGGGGCGGTCCAGTCGAGGTGCGCGTCCTCGACGGTGATCTTCGGGGCGTGGGTGACGCCGTCGGCGGGCTGCGGCACCGCCTGCAGCGTGCCGTCCTCGATGCCGTCCATGGTGGCGGCGAGCAGCCCCGCGCCGGCGAAGGCGAGCCGGGTGAGCAGGTCCCCGCTGGTGTCGGTGGGCCGCACCTGCTCGGTGATCACGCCGTAGACGGGCCCGGAGTCCAGGCCCTCCTCGATCAGGAAGGTCGAGGCGCCGGTCACCTCGTCCCCGGCCATGATCGCGTGCTGTACGGGCGCGGCGCCCCGCCAGGCGGGCAGCAGCGAGAAGTGCAGGTTGACCCAGCCGCGGGCGGGCACGTCGAGCGCCGCCTTCGGCAGCAGGGCGCCGTACGCCACGACCGGGCAGCAGTCCGGGCCGATCTCCCGCAGCCGGGCGAGGAACTCCTCGTCCCTCGGCCTGTTCGGCTTGAGCACCTCGATCCCGGCCTCCTCGGCGCGCTGGGCGACCGGGCTGGCGACCAGGCGCCGGCCGCGGCCGGCGGGCGCGTCGGGCCGGGTGACGACGGCGGCCACCTCGTGCCGGTCCGAGGCGATCAGGGCGTCCAGGGCGGGTACGGCGACCTCGGGGGTGCCTGCGAAGACGAGCTTCATCGGTGGCTGACTGCCTGTCTGTTGCGGTCCGGTGGCGGGCAACGCACCAGTTTAGGGGGCGTACGAGTGCCGGTGCGCCCCCACGCGAATGCGGATACGCCCCGACAGCGTGACCCCGACCGCGGGTGGAGCGTTGGTCAAGGCAGATTGACCGATACGGGCCGCCGGTGCGGCCCGTCCCTTTTCAACGCCGGTTCGAGAGGCTTGTAAATGGCCGACCACGCAACCCATGACGCCCAAGCCCGGGCAAGCCTGCACCTGTTGGTGCGGGACATCGAGCGGGTCCGCCGACAGGTGGACGCACTGCGCACACTCACCGCGCAGCTCGGCAATGTGTACCGCCCGCGGCGCTCCGGTCCCTCCACGGGCTTCGTCGTCTACGGCCGGGCCCCGGCCCCCACCGTGCGGCTGGCGCAGGAGCTGCGGGACAGCGTCGAGACACTGGTGACCGCCGCGGTGGACTTCGACCGCTCCCTGGGCTTCTCCTGGGACGCCGTGGGCTCCGCGCTCGGGGTCACCAAGCAGGCGGTCCACCGCAGGTACGGCGCCCGCCGCGCGACCGCCCAGCAGCCGGGCGCCACGGACACCGAGCACCCGGCCGAGCCCACCCGCGCGCAGCCGGTGCCGGCCGTCCCGGCCGCGCGCTCCATGCCGCCGCAGCCGACGGCGAGCTCACAGTCCTTCCGGGAGGAGGTCCGCCCGAGCGCCTTCCCCGGCCCGCGCAACGGCTGACCCCACCGGCCGCCCCGCCGCCCACCGCGCCGGGGCGGCCGCCGCCGCAGCAGCACCCACCGGGCGCCTCGCTCCCCGAGTCGGCCGCGCCCCGTCCGACGACATGCCGGGCACGGGCGGACAGCACCTTCGAGACGGTGAGGGGCCCCGCAGGGGTCGCCCCCGCAGGACTCGGCGGCCCGACCGGACACCCGCGGCCCGACCGGACACCCGCGGCCCGCACGGGCAGCCGCAGCCCGCCCGGCACCTGCCGGGTCCGGGAAGTCGTGGCCGTGGAGTGACGCCCGTCGCCACGGAACGGGGCTCCGGACCCGCCACCGGAGCAGGCAGCTGACGCCACAGGGCGCTCCGCTCAGCCGATGTCCACCGGGTCCACCCGGATCCGCACCGGCTCGTCCGCACCACGGGCGCCCCGTCCACCCCGCGCCAGCCGCGCTGCCTGCGCGGCCTTCAGCGCCGCCGCCAGCGCTGCCCCCCTGCCGGGCGGCACCCGCAGCAGGGCCCGTTCCCAGATCTCCCCCGCCGGGGGGTCGCCCGCGCGCCTCGGAGCACCCGGCGGTGGGGGCGGCAGGAGCACCGGCCCCAGCACCTCCACCTCCCGGGGCAGTTCGGCCGCTTCGAGGAACGCCGCCACCGCCTCCGGGCTCCCGGTCACCGACGCCATCCGGGACACCGGCGGGAAGCCCAGCTCCGCCCGTTCGGCGAGTTCCCGCTGAGCATGGCCGACCGGGTCCCACCGCACCAGCGCCTGAACGGGCCGCAGGGTCGGCTCGGCCACCACGACGACGGTGCCGCCCTCGTCCTGCCCGCGCACCAGCGACGCGGCGTCGATCCAGCGGCGCAGGGCCTCCTCACCCGCGCGGAGGTCGGCCCGGCCGAGCATGGCCCAGCCGTCGAGCAGCAGCGCCGCGGCGTACCCACCCTCCGCGACGGGCTCGGCGCCGGGGGTGCTGACGACCAGCGTGGGGCGCCCGGGCACGGTGTCCAGGACATGGTCCCGGCCCGACGTCCGTACCGGCACCGCCGGAAACGCCCGCCCGAGCTCCTCCGCGGTGCGTCGTGCGCCCACCACCTGGGCGCGCAGCCGCACCCCGCCGCATTCGGCGCAGTGCCAGTCGGGCGCGCCGCGTCCGCACCACCCGCACCGCAGCTCCCGCTGCACGGGCGCTTCCAGCGGCCCCGCGCAGTGCCGGCACCGCGCGGGAGTGCGGCAGCGCTCGCACGACAGCCGCGGCACGTATCCCCGCCGGGGCACCTGCACGAGCACCGGACCGGACTTGAGGCCGTCCCGGACGGTCTGCCAGGCCAGTGACGGCAGTCGCGCGGCCCTGGCCGCCTCGTCGCGGGCGAGCTCCCCGTCCCCGACGGTGCGTACGAGCGGCGCCGCGGCCCGCACCTGGTCGCGGGGGGCCACGAGTGGTCTGGCCCAGCCGCTCTCGACGAGCTGCGCGGCCTCCACCGTGCAGCTCGTACCGCCCAGCAGGAATCCGCACCCGTCGTGTGCGGCGCGCAGCAGCAGTACCTCACGCGCGTGGGGCAGCGGGGCGTGCGGCTCGCTGTGGCTGGAGTCGCCGTCGTCCCAGATGGCCACCAGCCCGAGGTCGCGCACCGGTGCGAACATCGCGGCCCGGGTGCCGACGACGGCGCGTACGGAGCCGCGCCGCACGGCAAGCCACTGGGCGTACCGCTTCTCGGGGCCGGCCTCGGCGGTGAGCAGCGCGTGCCGCCCCTCGCCCAGGAGCAGGGTCAGCGCCGTGTCGACGCGGGCGGCGGCGCGCCCGTCGGGCACCACGACGAGCGCGCCGCGCCCCGAAGCGAGGGTGGCCTGTACGGCGCGGGCGAGTTCCTCGGCCCAGTGCGGGCCCGGCAGCGCGTTCCACACGGCCCGCGGGGCCCCGCCGCGGGCCAGTGCGTCGAGGAACGCGGGCCCCTGCGCGTATCGGCGCCACGTCCCGGCCTCGGGCGGGGCGGGCGGCGCCGGTGGCTCGGGAGAGGGCCTGCTCTCGGCCCGGGCGCTGCGCGGCGGGACGGCCAGCTGCAGCACATCGGCGAGGCTCCCGGCGTACCGGTCGGCCACGGCCCGGGCGAGTCCCAGCAGCTCGGCACTGAGCACGGGCTCGGGCGACACCACGTCCGCGAGGGCGGCGAGCGGCCCCGCGTAGTCGGACTCGGCGCGCCGCTCGACGAGGAACCCGTCGATCAGCCGGCCGCCCTCGCGCCGCCCGTCCCGCACCTGGTGCGCTCCGGCGCCGAAGCGCACCCGCACCCGCACCCCGGGCCGGGCGACGGCGTCGAGCTCCTCGGGAACGGCGTAGTCGAAGAACTGGTCGAGGTGGAGCACGCCCTTGTTCACCACGACCCGGGCGACGGGCAGCTCCTTGGCGAGCGGCGCCCCGCGCCACGTCCGGGGCTTGGCCCGCGGCACCTTCGCCTTGCGGACGGTCTCCCGTATGAGCGCGAGCTGCTCGGGCGGCTCGGCCCCGGCGCCGCCCTCCTGGTTCCCGTTCTCGCTGCTCACAGCTGCATTCCTACCAGACCCCACCGACAGCGCGAGGGCCCCGGACCGCACCGGTCCGGGGCCCTCGTTCAGGCGTCGTGTCCTGGCGTGCCCTACAGGCCGGCAGCCTTGCGCAGCGCGTCCACGCGGTCCGTGCGCTCCCAGGTGAAGTCGGGGAGCTCACGGCCGAAGTGGCCGTACGCCGCGGTCTGGGCGTAGATCGGGCGCAGCAGGTCGAGGTCGCGGATGATCGCGGCCGGTCGGAGGTCGAAGACCTCGGCGATGGCGTTCTCGATCTTCTCGACCTCCACCTTGGCGGTGCCGAAGGTCTCGACGAAGAGACCGACGGGCTCGGCCTTGCCGATGGCGTAGGCGACCTGGACCTCGCAGCGGGAGGCCAGGCCGGCCGCCACGACGTTCTTGGCGACCCAGCGCATCGCGTACGCCGCCGAGCGGTCGACCTTGGACGGGTCCTTGCCGGAGAAGGCGCCGCCGCCGTGACGGGCCATGCCGCCGTAGGTGTCGATGATGATCTTGCGGCCGGTCAGGCCCGCGTCGCCCATCGGGCCGCCGATCTCGAAGCGGCCGGTGGGGTTGACCAGCAGGCGGTAGCCCTCGGTCTCCAGCTTGATGCCGTCGTCCAGGAGCTGCTTGAGGACGTGCTCGACGACGAACTCGCGGATGTCGGGCGCGAGCAGCGACTCCAGGTCGATGTCGGACGCGTGCTGGGAGGACACCACGACGGTGTCGAGACGGACGGCCTTGTCGCCGTCGTACTCGATGGTGACCTGGGTCTTGCCGTCGGGACGGAGGTAGGGGATGGTGCCGTTCTTGCGCACCTCGGTGAGGCGGCGCGAGAGGCGGTGCGCGATGTGGATCGGCAGCGGCATCAGCTCGGGCGTCTCGTCCGAGGCGTATCCGAACATCAGGCCCTGGTCGCCCGCGCCCTGCTTGTCGAGCTCGTCCTCGTCGCCCTCGACGCGCTTCTCGTACGCCGTGTCGACGCCCTGCGCGATGTCCGGGGACTGGGCGCCGATGGAGACCGAGACACCGCAGGACGCGCCGTCGAAGCCCTTCTTCGAGGAGTCGTAACCGATCTCGAGGATCTTGTTGCGCACCAGCGTGGGGATGTCGGCGTAGGCCTTGGTCGTGACCTCGCCGGCGACGTGCACCAGGCCGGTGGTGATCAACGTCTCGACGGCTACGCGCGAGGTGGGGTCCTCCCGCAGCAGTGCGTCGAGGATCGTGTCGCTGATCTGGTCAGCGATCTTGTCGGGGTGACCCTCGGTGACGGACTCCGAGGTGAACAGACGACGGGACACAACGCTCCCTGGGTTTGCAGCGGCTGCTGGCTGATCATTTACGGACCGGCAGGGGGCTGCGCCCCGCGTCGTTCCGAGGACAGTTTATCGGGCGCTCTCGGCCGTTGGACCAGGTGTCTCGCACGCTGGGAGCCTGATTGGCCACAGCACCCCCCTCCGAGATCCGAGGACCGGCCTTCAATGATGACCGGAACGCCCGTTTTCTAGACTTTTCATCCGCCCGCCGGGGCGCGTCGCACTCCATTCGGACGCTACGCCAGCCGGGGGACGACCAGGTCCCACACGGTCTCGGCAAGAGCCTCCTTGGGCCCGTACGGGACGGGGGTTTCCGCGCCGTCGGCCCCGAGGATCACGGCTTCGTTCTCCTCCGCGCCGAAGGTCTTGCGCTCCCCCACCTCGTTGACCACGAGCAGGTCGCACCCCTTGCGCCGCAGCTTGTCGCGACCATTGGCCAAAACATCATCGGTCTCGGCGGCGAATCCGACGATCACCTGCCCGGGGCGCGCCCGGTCGGCGGAGATCTCCGCGAGGATGTCGGGGTTGCGGACCAGGGCGACCGGGGCGGGCTCCTGGCCCTCCCGCTTCTTGATCTTGCCTTCGGCGTATGCGGCGGGCCGGAAGTCGGCGACGGCCGCGGCCATCACCACGGCGTCGGCTTCCGCGGCGGCCTTGAGTACGGCCTCGCGGAGCTGGACGGCGGTGCCGACGTGGACGACGTCGACGCCGGCCGGGTCGGGGATGCCCGTGTTGGCCTCGATCAGGGTGACCCGGGCGCCGCGGGCGGCGGCGGACCTGGCGAGGGCGTAGCCCTGCTTTCCGGAGGAACGGTTCCCCAGATAACGGACGGGGTCCAGCGGCTCACGCGTGCCGCCCGCGCTGACGACGACGTGGCGCCCCGTGAGGTCGGGCTCGGCGAAGCCGCGCGCGAGCACCCGGCGGCAGACGTCGAAGATCTCGCCGGGGTCCGGGAGCCGGCCCTTACCGGTGTCCACGCCGGTGAGGCGGCCTACGGCGGGCTCGATGACGACCGCGCCCCGGCGGCGCAGCGTGGCGACGTTCTCCTGGGTGGCGGGGTGCTCCCACATCTCGGTGTGCATCGCGGGGGCGAACACCACCGGGCAGCGGGCGGTGAGCAGGGTGTTGGTCAGCAGGTCGTCGGCGAGCCCGTGGGCGGCCCTGGCGAGCAGGTCGGCGGTGGCGGGGGCGACCACGACCAGATCGGCGGCCTGGCCGATCCGTACGTGCGGGACTTCGTGCACGTCCGACCAGACCTCGGTCGAGACCGGGTTCCCGGAGAGCGCCGACCAGGTGGCGGCGCCCACGAACTGGAGCGCGGAGCCGGTCGGGACGACCCTGACGTGGTGTCCCGACTCGGTCAGCCGCCGCAGCAGCTCGCACGCCTTGTACGCGGCGATGCCACCGCTGACTCCCAGCACGACCTTCGGCTTGTCCACTCGCGTCTCCCGCCGGTCCGATTGCCCGTACGAGTCTCCCCCACGGGCTGGTTCGATTCCATGACACACCACAGGCCCGGCGAACGGGCCGCCGGGCCTGTGGGTGACGTACTGAAGCGCCTACTGCGCCGGGCCCTCGATGGCCTCGGAAGTCAGCAGACCCGCGTTGATCTCACGCAGGGCGATCGAGAGCGGCTTCTCGTGGACGTGGGTGTCCACCAGCGGACCGACGTACTCCAGCAGGCCCTCACCGAGCTGCGAGTAGTACGCGTTGATCTGACGCGCGCGCTTGGCCGCGTAGATCACGAGGCTGTACTTCGAGTCCGTGGCCTCGAGCAGCTCGTCGATCGGCGGGTTGATGATGCCCTCGGGCGCGGTGATGGAAGAGGACACGCTCTACCTTCCGAAAAAGTGGACAAAGATCAAACAACTCCCATCAAGGCTAGCAGCTCACGAGCCACGTCCTCGACGGAGGTGTTGACCAGGGTGGCATCGAACTCGGCCTCGGCGGCGAGCTCGATCTTGGCGGTTTCCAGCCGGCGCTCGATGACCTCGGGCGACTCCGTGCCGCGGCCGGTGAGGCGGCGGACCAGCTCGTCCCAGCTCGGCGGGGCGAGGAAGACCAGCTGTGCCTCGGGCATCGACTCACGGACGAGCCGGGCGCCCTGGAGGTCGATCTCCAGCAGCACGGGCTCACCCGCGTCGAGCCGGTCCATGACGGCGCGGCGCGGCGTGCCGTAGCGGTTGCCCGCGAACTCGGCCCACTCGAGCAGCTCGCCATTGGCGATCATCTTGTCGAACTCGTCGTCGCCGACGAAGAAGTACTGGACTCCGTGCCGCTCACCGGGCCGCGGCTTGCGGGTGGTGGCCGAGACCGAGAGCCAGACCTCCGGGTGGACCTTGCGCATATGCGCGACGACCGTGCTCTTGCCGACCCCGGAGGGGCCGGAGAGCACGGTCAGCCGCGGACGAACCTCTGCTGCCATGAAGCGATTATCCAGGTTCCCGGGACTGCCCGAGAACGCCGGGAGAACTTCGGGGCCGCGTCAGACGGCCTTGCCGCCGAACTCACGCTCCAGGGAGGCGATCTGGTTGGAGCCGAGGCCCCGGACACGCCGGGACTCGGAGATGCCGAGGCGCTCCATGATCTGCTTGGCGCGGACCTTGCCCACGCCCGGAAGCGACTCCAGCAGGGCGGAGACCTTCATCTTGCCGATGACGTCGTCCTCCTGACCCTGCTTGATGACCTCGTGGAGGGAGGCGCCGGAGTGCTTGAGTCGATTCTTCACCTCGGCCCGCGCCCGGCGAGCCGCGGCGGCCTTCTCGAGCGCGGCTGCGCGCTGTTCGGGGGTAAGGGGCGGAAGAGCCACGCCTACGTCACCTCGGATGTCGAACTGTCGGATACGGACCGGTGGGGAACCTAGTCGGCCCACACCAGCGGAGCAACGAGCAACGCAGTGCACGTTGGCTCTGCGACGGAGACTAGCGGCCAAGGCCGCCGGAGTCAGCGAGAACAGACGAAAAGTCCTGGTCAGCATCGATCCACTCGGACATTGCGGACATATCGCTCCGGTTTTCGGGCCACGAGGGAGCGCTGGAGATCACAGAGCGGTCCACCCGGCGCGCGCAAGCGGTGCCGACCGAACCGCCATGTGAGGGACGTCACACACCCTGACGTGCCTGTACGGCCACGAAAGCGTGAGCCCGCGGCCACCAAGGGTGACCGCGGGCGTCCCACGGATCCGTCCGTCGTGCGCCCGGGCGGGCCCGTCGCGTCGAGAACCGGTCAGCCGCCGACCGCGGTGCGCACCTCGTCGGCGTACCGCTCCGCCGCCGCGCGCAGCCCCGCCGTGTCCGGGCCGTGCCGCAGCACTCCCCGGCTGACGCTCGGCACCACGTTGCGGACGGCCGCCCCGAAGACGGCCGGCAGGTCGGCCGGGGTCGCGCCCTGGGCGCCGATCCCGGGGGCGAGCAGCGGGCCGTTGATGTCGAGGTCGAACGAGGACAGGTCGCCGAGCGTCGCGCCGACGACCGCGCCGAAGGAGCCCAGGGGCTCCGCGCCCGCGTTGTCCTCGGCGAGGTGCGCGAGCATGGTCCCCGCGACGGTGCGGCCGGCCGGGTCCTCGGTGCGCACCGCCCGCTGGACCTCCGCGCCCTCCGGGTTGGAGGTGAGGGCGAGGACGAACAGGCCGGCGCCGCTCTCCCGGGCCAGCTCGACCGCCGGCTTCAGCGAGCCGTAGCCGAGGTACGGGGAGACGGTCAGCGCGTCGGAGAACAGCGGCGAGTCCTTGCGCAGGAACGTCTCCGCGTAGGCGGCCATGGTAGAGCCGATGTCGCCGCGCTTGGCGTCCATGACGACCAGCGCACCCGCGTCCCGCAGATCGGACACGGCCCGCTCCAGGACGGCGATGCCGCGCGAGCCGAACCGCTCGAAGAAGGCGCTCTGCGGCTTGAAGACGGCGACCCGGTCGGCGAGGGCGTCGACGACGGTGCGGGTGAAGGCCTCCAGGCCCGCCACATCGTCGTTCAGGCCCCAGTCGGCCAGCAGGGAGCCGTGCGGGTCGATGCCCACGCAGAGCGGGCCGCGGGTGTCCATGGCGGCACGGAGCCGCGCGCCGAACGAAGTCGTCACAGGGTGGCCTTTCGGGTGTCGGCGCCGACGGCCTCGGCGAGGGTGGCGTACGGGGAGGCGTTCAGCCTCGCGGCGAGGCCCTTGTGGATGGCGCGGGCGTAGAAGGGGCCCTCGTAGATGAAGGCGCTGTAGCCCTGGACCAGGGTGGCGCCGGCGAGGATGCGCTGCCAGGCGTCCTCGGCGTTCTCGATGCCGCCGACCCCGACGAGGGTGATGCGGTCGCCCACGCGCGCGTAGAGGCGGCGCAGGACCTCCAGGGAGCGCTCCTTGAGCGGCGCGCCGGAGAGGCCGCCGGTCTCCTTGACCAGGGCGGCGCTCGACTTCAGGCCGAGGCCCTCGCGGGCGACGGTGGTGTTGGTGGCGATGATGCCGTCCAGGCCGAGCTCGACGGCCAGGTCGGCGACGGCGTCGACGTCCTCGTCGGCCAGGTCCGGCGCGATCTTGACCAGGAGCGGGACGCGGCGGTCGGTGACCGTGCGGTCCGCGGCCTCCCGCACGGCGCTGAGCAGCGGTCGCAGCGCCTCGGTGGCCTGGAGGTTGCGCAGACCGGGCGTGTTCGGCGAGGAGACGTTGACGACGAGGTAGTCGGCGTGGCGGGCGAGCCGCTCGGTCGACTTCACGTAGTCGGCGGCGGCCTCCTCCTCGGGGACGACCTTGGTCTTGCCGATGTTGACGCCGACCACCGTCCTGAAGACCGGCACGCGCGCCCGCAGACGGTCCGCGACGGCGGCGGAGCCCTCGTTGTTGAAGCCCATGCGGTTGATCAGGGCGCGGTCCGCCACGAGCCGGAAGAGCCGCTTCTTGGGGTTGCCGGGCTGCGCCTCGCCGGTGACGGTGCCGATCTCCACGTGGTCGAAGCCGAGCATGGCCATGCCGTCGATGGCGACGGCGTTCTTGTCGAAGCCGGCGGCGAGACCGAAGGGGCCGTGCATGCGCAGTCCGAGTGCCTCGGTGCGCAGCTCCTTGTGGCGGGGGGCCAGGACGGCGGCCACGAAGGTGCGCAGCACGGGGACGCGGGCGACGAGCCGGATCCAGCGGAAGGCCAGGTGGTGGGCGGCTTCCGGGTCCATCCGCTTGAAGACCAGGTCGAAGAAGAACTTGTACATCGTATGTGTCCTCATGAATGACTTCATGAAGAGGGGGACACCGGTTCTTCGGTGTCCCCCTCCCCCGTGGCTACTGGTCCTCGCGGGCCGCGATCAGGTGTTCCGCGTGTTCCTGGAGTGAGCGGACCCCCACTCCCCCGTGGTTGAGGGCGTCGATGCCCTGGACGGCGGCGGCGAGCGCCTGCACCGTCGTCAGGCACGGGACGCCGCGCGCCACGGCGGCGGTGCGGATCTCGTAGCCGTCGAGGCGGCCGCCGGTGCCGTACGGGGTGTTGACGATGAGGTCGACCTCGCCGTCGTGGATGAGCTGGACGATGGTCTTCTCGCCGTTCGGGCCCTCGCCCTCGGACTGCTTGCGCACGATCGTGGCGTTGATGCCGTTGCGCTTGAGGACCTCGGCGGTACCGGAGGTGGCCATCAGCTCGAAGCCGTGGGCGACCAGCTCGCGGGCCGGGAAGATCATCGAGCGCTTGTCGCGGTTGGCGACGGAGATGAACGCACGGCCCTTGGTGGGCAGCGGGCCGTAGGCGCCGGCCTGCGACTTGGCGTACGCCGTGCCGAAGACCGAGTCGATGCCCATGACCTCGCCGGTGGAGCGCATCTCCGGGCCGAGGACGGTGTCGACGCCGCGGCCGTGGATGTCGCGGAAGCGCGACCACGGCATGACGGCCTCCTTGACGGAGATCGGCGCGTCGAGCGGCAGGGTGCCGCCGTCGCCGTTCGACGGCAGCAGGCCCTCGGCCCGCAGCTCGGCGATGGTCGCGCCGAGCGAGATCCGGGCGGCGGCCTTGGCCAGCGGCACGGCGGTCGCCTTCGAGGTGAAGGGGACGGTACGGCTGGCGCGCGGGTTGGCCTCCAGGACGTACAGGATGTCGCCGGCCATCGCGAACTGGATGTTGATCAGGCCGCGGACGCCGACGCCCCTGGCGATGGCCTCCGTGGACGTGCGAAGCCGCTTGATGTCGAAGCCGCCGAGCGTGATCGGGGGCAGGGCGCAGGCCGAGTCGCCGGAGTGGATACCGGCCTCCTCGATGTGCTCCATGACGCCGCCGAGGTAGAGCTCGCGGCCGTCGTAGAGCGCGTCGACGTCGATCTCGATGGCGTCGTCGAGGAAGCGGTCGACGAGGACCGGGCGGGTCGGGGAGATCTCGGTGGACTCGGCGATGTACGCCTCCAGGCGCGCCTCGTCGTACACGATCTCCATGCCGCGTCCGCCCAGCACGTACGACGGGCGGACCAGGACCGGGTAGCCGATCTCGTCGGCGATGGCCTTGGCGCCGGCGAAGGTGGTGGCGGTGCCGTGCTTGGGCGCGGGCAGGCCGGCCTCGGCGAGGACCCGGCCGAAGGCACCGCGGTCCTCGGCGGCGTGGATGGCCTCGGGCGAGGTGCCGACGACGGGCACGCCGTTGTCCTTGAGCGCCTGCGACAGACCCAGCGGGGTCTGGCCGCCGAGCTGGACGACCACACCGGCGATCGGTCCGGCGAGGGACTCGGCGTGGACGATCTCCAGGACGTCCTCGAGCGTCAGCGGCTCGAAGTACAGACGGTCGGAGGTGTCGTAGTCGGTGGAGACGGTCTCCGGGTTGCAGTTGACCATCACGGTCTCGTAGCCGGCCTCGCTGAGGGCGAAGGAGGCGTGGACGCACGAGTAGTCGAACTCGATGCCCTGGCCGATGCGGTTCGGGCCGGAGCCCAGGATGATCACGGCGGGCTTCTCGCGCGGCGCGACCTCGCTCTCCTCGTCGTACGAGGAGTAGAAGTACGGGGTCCTGGCGGCGAACTCGGCGGCGCAGGTGTCCACGGTCTTGTAGACCGGGCGGACGCCGAGGGCGTGCCGGACCTCGCGGACGACGTCCTCGCGCAGTCCGCGGATCTCGGCGATCTGGGCGTCGGAGAAGCCGTGCCGCTTGGCCTCGGCGAGCAGCTCGGGCTCGAGCTTCTCGACGGCGGCGAGCTCGTCGGCGATCTCCTTGATCAGGAAGAGCTGGTCGACGAACCACGGGTCGATCCTGGTGGCCTCGAACACCTCCTCCGGGGTGGCACCGGCCCGGATGGCCTGCATGACGGTGTTGATCCGGCCGTCGGTCGGGCGGACCGCGACGCGCAGCAGCTCGTCCTTGTCACCGGGCTCACCGGTGAAGGTGAACTGCGAGCCCTTCTTCTCCAGGGAGCGCAGGGCCTTCTGGAGCGCCTCGGTGAAGTTGCGGCCGATGGCCATGGCCTCGCCGACCGACTTCATGGTGGTGGTGAGGGTGGCGTCGGCCGCCGGGAACTTCTCGAAGGCGAAGCGGGGGGCCTTGACGACGACGTAGTCGAGGGTCGGCTCGAAGGAGGCCGGCGTCTGCTCGGTGATGTCGTTGGGGATCTCGTCGAGCGTGTAGCCGACGGCGAGCCGGGCGGCGATCTTGGCGATCGGGAAGCCGGTGGCCTTGGAGGCGAGCGCGGAGGAGCGGGAGACGCGCGGGTTCATCTCGATGACGATGATCCGGCCGTCGACCGGGTTGACCGCGAACTGGATGTTGCAGCCGCCGGTGTCGACGCCGACCTCGCGGATGATCGCGATGCCGATGTCGCGCAGCCGCTGGTACTCGCGGTCCGTGAGGGTCATCGCCGGGGCGACGGTGATGGAGTCACCGGTGTGGACGCCCATCGGGTCGAAGTTCTCGATGGAGCAGACGACCACGACGTTGTCGGCCTTGTCGCGCATCAGCTCCAGCTCGTACTCCTTCCAGCCGAGGATGGACTCCTCCAGGAGCACCTCGGTGGTCGGGGAGAGCGTCAGGCCCTGGCCGGCGATGCGGCGCAGCTCCTCCTCGTCGTGGGCGAAGCCGGAGCCGGCGCCGCCCATGGTGAAGGAGGGGCGGACGACGACGGGGTAGCCGCCGAGCGTCTCGACGCCCTTGAGGACGTCGTCCATGGAGTGGCAGATGACCGAGCGGGCGGACTCGCCGTGACCGATCTTCTTACGGACCTCCTCGACGACCTCCTTGAAGAGGTCGCGGTCCTCGCCCTTGTGGATTGCCTGGACGTTGGCGCCGATGAGCTCGACGCCGTACTTCTCCAGGACGCCCTGCTCGTGCATGGAGATCGCGGTGTTGAGCGCGGTCTGGCCGCCGAGGGTGGGCAGCAGGGCGTCGGGGCGCTCCTTGGCGATGATCTTCTCGACGAACTCGGGGGTGATCGGCTCGACGTACGTGGCGTCGGCGATCTCCGGGTCGGTCATGATCGTGGCCGGGTTGGAGTTGACCAGGATGACGCGCAGGCCCTCGGACTTGAGGACCCGGCAGGCCTGGGTGCCGGAGTAGTCGAACTCGGCGGCCTGGCCGATGACGATCGGGCCGGAGCCGATGACCAGGACGGACTGGATATCGGTGCGCTTAGGCACGCTCGGCCTCCATCAGGGATACGAAGCGGTCGAAGAGGTACGCGGCGTCGTGCGGGCCGGCGGCCGCTTCGGGGTGGTACTGGACGCTGAAGGCCGGCTGGTCGAGCAGCTGGAGGCCTTCCACGACGTTGTCGTTCAGGCAGACGTGCGACACCTCGGCACGCCCGTAGGGGGTGTCGGACACCTTGTCGAGGGGGGCGTCGACGGCGAAGCCGTGGTTGTGCGCGGTGACCTCGACCTTGCCGGTGGTGCGGTCCTGCACGGGCTGGTTGATGCCGCGGTGGCCGTACTTCAGCTTGTAGGTGCCGAAGCCGAGGGCGCGGCCGAGGATCTGGTTGCCGAAGCAGATGCCGAAGAGGGGGGTCTTGCGCTCCAGCACACCCTGCATGACGGAGACGGCGTGGTCGGCGGTGGCGGGGTCGCCGGGACCGTTGGAGAAGAACACCCCGTCGGGGTTGACGGCGTAGACGTCGTCGGCGGTGGCGGTGGCGGGCAGGACGTGCACCTCGATGCCGCGCTCGGCCATCCGGTGCGGGGTCATGCCCTTGATGCCGAGGTCGACGGCGGCGACGGTGAACTTCTTCTCGCCGATCGCGGGGACGACGTAGGGCTCCTTGGTGGCGACCTCGGCGGAGAGGTTCGCGCCCTGCATCTCGGGGGCCTGGCGCACCTCGGCGAGCATGGTGCCCTCGTCGGGCAGGCTGTTGCCGGAGAAGATGCCGACGCGCATGGCGCCGCGCTCGCGCAGGTGGCGGGTGAGCGCGCGGGTGTCGATGCCGCTGATGCCGACGACGCCCTGGGCGGCCAGCTCCTCGTCGAGGGAGCGGCGGGAGCGCCAGTTCGACGGGACGCGGGCCGGGTCGCGCACGACGTAGCCGGAGACCCAGATCCGCCGGGACTCGGGGTCCTCGTCGTTCACGCCGGTGTTGCCGACGTGCGGGGCGGTCATCACGACGACCTGGCGGTGGTACGACGGGTCGGTGAGGGTCTCCTGGTAGCCGGTCATGCCGGTGGAGAAGACCGCTTCGCCGAAGGTCTCCCCCACGGCCCCGTAGGCGCGGCCGCGGAAGGTGCGACCGTCCTCCAGGACGAGTACGGCGGGAACCTTGGCGGCTCCCCTTGTGGAGGTGGTCATCGTGCGGTGCCTTCCGTCGTAGCTGTCTCAGCTGTCTGGTTCATGGAGTTGATGGCGTCGACCCAGTCGGTGTGCTCGGCCGCCCGGTCGGAGCGGAAGCCGGAGTCGATCACCGTGTCGCCGTGCGCCCAGGTGACGACCAGCAGACCGCCCTCGGCGAGGACCTTGCCGGCGATGCCCTTGTCGAGCCGGGCGCCGCGGAGCTGTCCGGCGGGGACGAAGAAGTCGGTCGCCCCGGGGCGCACCACGGCCAGGCCCGCGTCGGTGAGGGTCAGCTCGGCACGGCTGCGGGCGCCGAGGCCGTGGGCCACGATCCGGTCGAGCCACTGCCCGGCGGTGGTGGACCCGTGGTAGCGGCCGGTCATCACAGCCAGTTTCGCCTCACCGGGCGCTTCCGGCGCGGTGGGCAGGTCCGGCAGGCCGGACTGGAGGCTGCCTCGCCACTTCCATCCCTGGCGCATCAGCCAGTAGACGAACGCGATGAAGAGCAGCAGCCCGGCGACCCAGCCGAGCCGGGCGGCCCAGTCGGTCACCTCCGCCGATTTCTGCTCGGCGGCGATTTCGATCAGAGATGTCACGCCAGCTTCCCGTCCACGAGCGTTGCCCGGCCCCGCAGGAAGGTGTGGGTGACGCGACCCGGCAGCTCACGGCCCTCGTAGGGCGTGTTGCGGCTGCGGGAGGCGAAGCGCGCGGGGTCCACCGGACCACGGTATGCCGGATCGACCAGGGTGAGGTTGGCGGGCTCACCTGCCGAGACGGGGCGGCCGTGGCCGGTGGCGCGGCCGATCCTCGCGGGCGTGAAGGACATGCGGTCGGCGACGCCGGCCCAGTCGAGCAGCCCGGTCTCGACCATCGTGTGCTGGACGACCGACAGGGCGGTCTCCAGGCCGACCATGCCCATGGCGGCGGCGGCCCACTCGCAGTCCTTGTCCTCGTGCGGGTGCGGGGCGTGGTCGGTGGCGACGATGTCGATCGTGCCGTCCGCCAGGGCCTCCCGCAGCGCCATGACGTCCCGCTCGGTGCGCAGCGGCGGGTTGACCTTGTAGACGGGGTTGTAGGAGAGGACCAGCTCGTCCGTCAGCAGGAGGTGGTGCGGGGTGACCTCGGCGGTGACGTCGATGCCGCGGGACTTGGCCCAGCGGACGATCTCGACGGACCCGGCGGTGGACAGGTGGCAGATGTGGACGCGGGAGCCGACGTGCTCGGCGAGGAGCACGTCGCGCGCGATGATCGACTCCTCGGCGACGGCCGGCCAGCCGCCGAGTCCCAGCTGGGCGGAGACGACACCCTCGTTCATCTGGGCGCCCTCGGTGAGGCGCGGCTCCTGGGCGTGCTGGGCGACGACGCCGCCGAAGGCCTTCACGTACTCCAGGGCGCGGCGCATGATCACCGCGTCGTCGACGCACTTGCCGTCGTCGGAGAAGACGGTGACGCCCGCGGCGGACTCGTGCATGGCGCCCAGCTCGGCGAGCTTCTTGCCCTCCAGGCCGACGGTGACGGCGCCGATGGGCTGCACGTCGCAGTAGCCGGACTCCTTGCCGAGGCGGTAGACCTGCTCGACGACGCCGGCGGTGTCGGCGACCGGGAAGGTGTTGGCCATGGCGAACACGGAGGTGTAGCCGCCGCTGGCGGCGGCGCGGGTGCCGGTCAGGACGGTCTCGGAGTCCTCGCGGCCGGGCTCGCGCAGATGGGTGTGGAGGTCGACGAGGCCGGGCAGGAGGATCTGGCCCCCGGCCTCGACGACGGTGGCGCCCTCGGCCGGGACGTCCGTGCCGACCAGGGCGATGGTCTCGCCGTCGATCAGCACGTCCTGGGCCTCGCCGCCCAGCACCTTCGCACCACGGATCAGGATCTTGCTCATGTTTCTTACTTCTCCTCGGTACGGGTGTGGGTGACGGCGGGCTCGTTGCCGCCGAGAAGCAGGTAGAGGACCGCCATGCGGATGGAGACGCCGTTGGCGACCTGCTCGACGACCGTGCAGCGGTCGGAGTCGGCGACCTCGGCGGTGATCTCCATGCCGCGGACCATCGGCCCGGGGTGCATCACGACGGCGTGCTCGGGCATCCGCGCCATGCGGTCGCCGTCCAGGCCGTAGCGGCGCGAGTACTCACGCTCCGTGGGGAAGAACGCGGCGTTCATGCGCTCGCGCTGGACGCGCAGCATCATCACGGCGTCGGACTTCGGCAGGGTGCTGTCGAGGTCGTACGACACCTCGCAGGGCCACGTCTCGACGCCGACGGGCACCAGGGTGGGCGGGGCGACCAGGGTCACCTCGGCGCCCAGGGTGTGCAGCAGGTCGACGTTGGACCGGGCGACCCGGCTGTGCAGGACGTCGCCGACGATCGTGATGCGCTTCCCGGCCAGGTCCTGGCCGAGACCGGCGTCCCGGCCGACCAGGCGGCGGCGCATGGTGAACGCGTCGAGGAGGGCCTGCGTGGGGTGCTGGTGGGTGCCGTCGCCCGCGTTGATCACGGCGGCGTCGATCCAGCCGGAGGTGGCCAGGCGGTAGGGGGCGCCGGAGGCGCCGTGCCGGATGACGACGGCGTCGACGCCCATCGCCTCCAGGGTCTGGGCGGTGTCCTTGAGGGACTCGCCCTTGGAGACCGAGGACCCCTTGGCGGTGAAGTTGATGACGTCGGCCGAGAGCCGCTTCTCGGCGGCCTCGAAGGAGATGCGGGTCCGGGTCGAGTCCTCGAAGAAGAGGTTGACGACCGTGCGTCCGCGGAGCGTCGGAAGCTTCTTGATCGGCCGGTCGGCGACCCGGGCCATCTCCTCGGCGGTGTCGAGGATCAGTACGGCTTCGTCACGGGTGAGGTCGGCGGCCGAGATGAGGTGGCGCATCATCGGGGGGTTTCTCCAGGTCTATGGAGGTATGGAGGCATGCGGGCGCGCGGCGCGGCACACCGTACGAGAAGGGGTTGGGTCGTACGGAGGTGTTACTGCTCGCCGGCCGGGGCGCTGTCGCGCAGACCGAGCAGCACGGTGTCGCGGCCGTCCTCCTCGGCGAGCTGGACCTTGACCGCCTCCCGCAGCGACGTGGGGAGGTTCTTGCCGACGTAGTCGGCGCGGATCGGGAGTTCACGGTGGCCGCGGTCGACGAGGACCGCGAGCTGGACGGCGCGCGGGCGGCCGATGTCGCCGAGCGCGTCGAGGGCGGCGCGGATGGTGCGGCCGGAGAAGAGCACGTCGTCGACGAGGACGACGAGACGGCCGTCGATGCCGTCACCGGGGATGTCGGTGCGGCCGAGCGCACGGGCCGGGCGCATGCGCAGGTCGTCGCGGTACATGGTGATGTCGAGCGAGCCGACCGGCATCTTGCGGCCGGTGATCGCTTCGAGCTTGTCGGCGAGGCGCCGGGCGAGGAACACACCGCGCGTCGGAATGCCGAGGAGCACCACGTCGTCGGCGCCCTTGGCGCGTTCGACGATCTCGTGGGCGATACGGGTCAGTACCCGGGCGATGTCGGGGCCCTCGAGGACAGGGCGCGCCGCATCGGACTGCTGGTTGGCGTCCATACGAAACGGACCTCCTTCTCCGCCTCACGGGACGGACCTTAAAGGACGTCGGAATTGCGCCGTCCACGGTACCAGGGCCCCGACGGTGCCCCGTACCTCACCCCCGAAGAGGGTCGGTACGGACCATTCGGCTTGACGCAGCCAAGTAACGCTGCGTAACCTCACAGTGAGTTACCAGCCGCGCGGCTTTGCCGCACGTTGTCACGCGTCCCGGGAGCTATATGTCCAGCGAATACGCAAAACAGCTCGGGGCCAAGCTCCGTGCCATCCGCACCCAGCAGGGCCTCTCCCTCCACGGTGTGGAGGAGAAGTCCCAGGGCCGCTGGAAGGCCGTCGTGGTCGGCTCGTACGAGCGCGGTGACCGTGCCGTGACCGTGCAGCGCCTCGCCGAGCTGGCCGACTTCTACGGCGTCCCGGTGCAGGAGCTGCTGCCGGGCACCACGCCGGGCGGGGCCGCCGAGCCGCCGCCGAAGCTCGTCCTGGACCTGGAGCGTCTGGCCCACGTCCCCGCGGAGAAGGCCGGCCCGCTGCAGCGTTACGCCGCGACGATCCAGTCGCAGCGCGGCGACTACAACGGCAAGGTCCTTTCGATCCGCCAGGACGACCTGCGCACGCTTGCCGTCATTTACGACCAGTCGCCCTCGGTGCTCACCGAGCAGCTCATCAGCTGGGGCGTCCTGGACGCGGACGCGCGCCGTGCGGTCGCCCACGAAGAGGCCTGAGCGCCCTCTCTCCGAGAGATTCAGCAGAAACGTTGCCGCCGGGTGCGGCAGGAGCCTTCGGGCGTCCTGTCCGCACCCGGCGGTTTTTCACCGTGGTGCCGTTCCGGGGGCTCGGTGCCCGCTCCGGGGCGTGCCGGGCACGCCGAAGGGCCCGCGGCGCGTGGTGCGCCGCGGGCCCTTCGGGCGTCGCCGTGGGCTCAGCCCCGGCGGAGGTTCGGCTTCAGGTCCTTGAAGCGGGCGAGGAGGCCGTTGACGAACGACGGGGACTCGTCGGTGGAGAACTCCTTGGCGAGCTGCACCGCCTCGTCGATCGCGACGGCGTCCGGCGTGCCGTCCTCCCAGATCAGTTCGTACGCCCCGAGGCGCACGATGTTCCGGTCGGCGACCGGCATGCGGTCCAGGTCCCAGTCCACCGCGTAGGTGGCGATCAGCTCGTCGATCCTGGTCACGTGTTCGGCGTAACCCTCGACCAGCTGCATCGTGTACTCGCTGACCGGCGGCTGCCGGTCGTCGGACCGCGCGTGCCGGACCCAGTCGGCGAGGACGCTCTGCACGGACGCACCGCGCTGGTCGGCCTCGAACAGGATCTGGAACGCGCGCTTGCGAGCGTTGCTCCGCGCAGCCACGGTTAGCTGTTCACCCGGCCGAGGTAGTCGCTCGAACGGGTGTCGACCTTGATCTTCTCACCGGTGGTGATGAAGAGCGGGACCTGGATCTGGTGACCGGTCTCCAGGATGGCGGGCTTGGTGCCACCGGTGGAGCGGTCGCCCTGGACGCCCGGCTCGGTCTCCTGGATGGTGAGCTCGACGGCGGCCGGCAGCTCGACGAAGAGCACCTCGCCCTCGTGCTGCGCGACGGTGGCGGTGAAGCCCTCGATGAGGAAGTTGGCGGCGTCGCCCACGACCTTGCGGTCGATCATGAGCTGGTCGTACGTCTCCATGTCCATGAAGACGAAGTAGTCGCCGTCCATGTACGAGAACTGCATGTCGCGCTTGTCGACAGTGGCCGTCTCGACCTTGACGCCGGCGTTGAAGGTCTTGTCGACGACCTTGCCGGACAGCACGTTCTTGAGCTTGGTGCGCACGAAGGCCGGGCCCTTGCCGGGCTTGACGTGCTGGAACTCGACGACGGACCAGAGCTGGCCGCCTTCGAGCTTGAGCACCATGCCGTTCTTGAGGTCGTTCGTGGAAGCCACGGTTGCGGAATCTCCTGGACTGACGCTGGTGGACGACCCAGTGGCTGCGGGCCGCGCGCTACAGCGCGAGCAGCTCCTTGGTCGTGATGGTGAGTAGCTCGGGTCCGCCGTCCGCCTCCTGGCGTACGACGAGCGTGTCATCGATCCGGACCCCGCCCCGGCCCGGGAGGTGGACCCCCGGTTCGACGGTGACCGGCACACAAGCGTCCAGTTTACCCATGGCGGCGGGTGCCAACTGCGGGTCCTCCTCGATTTCGAGGCCCACGCCGTGTCCGAGGAAGGGCGCCAGCGCCTCGCCGTAGCCCGCCGCGTCCAGAATCTGCCGGGCCGCGAGGTCCACGTCGCGGTAGGCGGTACCGGGCGCGAGGGTCTCCCTGGCAGCCCGCTGAGCGGCGAAGACGAGATCGTAGAGCTCGATCTGCCAGTCCGCCGGGGAGGTTCCGATGACGAAGGTGCGGCCGATCTCGCAGCGGTAGCCGCGGTAGTTGGCGCCGAGGCAGACGGAGAGGAAGTCGCCTTCCTCGACCCGTCGGTCGGAGGGGCGGTGGCCTCCGCGGCCCGCGTTGGGCCCAGTCGCGACGGAGGTGGGGAAGGCGGGCCCGTCCGCCCCGTGGTCCACCAGCCGGCGCTCCAGCTCCAGCGCCAGATGCCGTTCCGTGCGGCCCACCAGGATCGATTCGAGCAGCTCGCCGAGGGCCTGGTCGGTGATCTCGGCGGCGATCCTGAGGCAGGTGATCTCCTCCTCGTCCTTGACGACCCGCTCCTGCTCGATGGCCGTGCCCAGATCGGCGAGACGGATGCCGGGCGCGACGGAGTCCATGGCGCGGTAGCGGGTGACGGAGAGGTGGTGCTCCTCGACGGCGAGGGTGTCGGCGCCCGCCTTGCGGGCGAGGTCGACCGCGGCGACGGCGGGATCGCCGGTGAAGCCGCCGGAGGTGGGCAGGACCACCGTCCGTACGTGCTCGTCGACACGCCCGTCCGCGGGGTCGCCGGTGGGCGTGCGGGGGCAGAGCAGGAGGTCGTCACCGGTGGCGAGCAGGAGCAGCACCGCACCGGGCGGTGAGCCGCCGGCGAGGTAGCGGACGTTGGCGGGACGGGAGACCAGGGCCGCCGTGCTGCCGGCGGCCGCGCACCGGTCGCGCAGCCGCGTGCGGCGGTCCGCATACAGCTCTGACATGTCACGAGCCTACGAGCGCTGAGGCGTCCCGGCAGGTCGGGCGGGGCCGGACGGGGCGCCCGGGCCCGCCCGGGGTGCCGGGTCCGTACCCGCACGGATTGCCTGGGGCCGCACGGGAGGTCACCCGCCGCGGGCGGTGGGTGACCTCCCCTACGCGCGAGCGGGACGCCTACACACCTGGGGGCGGGGGGGAGATCGACCGTCGACGCACGCAGCAGGCGCCCCGCGCGGGAACCCGGGCCCGCCCCGAACGCGTCGGCGAGTGAGCCGAAGGGGCGCGCGGCGCGGCGCGGCCGGAGGCCGCTGGAGGACCGGCGACAGGGAGGCTGCGGTCGATGTGCGGCTAACGCCGCGCGGGTCCTGCGGAACGAAGGACCGAGCGGGGGCACCTCCCGCGCCCGCGGGGCGTGGGAGGTGATCGACCGTCGGCGCACGCAGCAGGCGCCCCGGTGGGGGTCCCCCGGCGATGCCAGGGGGAGAACGGAGCCCTAAAAGGCCGGCGGGCTGGCTATCGAACGGGCGAGGACCTCGTCGAGGACCTGGGCGGTGGTTTCCACGTCGTACTTGGAGTTGTCGATGATCGGCAGCCCCGAGGCGTGCCAGCCGGCCATACGGCCGTGGATTCCGGCGACCTCCTCGTCGGAGAGGCGCCGGTTGCCGCTGCGTTCGGCGTTGCGCTCCAGGACGATCTCCAGGCCGGGCAGGAGGACCACGGGGAGCAGCCCGGGTCCGACGTGGCGCTTCCAGCCTCCGAGGCCGACGACGGGGCGGTCGGGGAAGACCGCGTCGTCGAGGATGCAGGAAATGCCGTTGGCGAGGAAGTTGCGTGCCGCGAAGCCGCAGGTGCGGCGGGCCAGGCGGTACTGCGCCTCGGAGTGGTCGTTCCAGCCGTCCTGGGGGTCGGCGAAGCCGGCGCAGACCCATTCGCGCACGTCGTCCAGGCTGATGTGCGCGGTCGGTACCCGGCGGTTCTGGGCCCAGTACCTGGCGACGGTCGTCTTGCCCGCGCCGGCGGGGCCGATGAGCAGGACGGCGAGGGTGGCGCTCCCGGTGCCGCGGTCGGCGGGCGGCGGGGCGGGGTGCGCCACCGGGCCACCGGGCGGCAGCGGAATGTGGCCGGTGGTGTCGGGGGCCGGCGGCATCGATGGATGCTGCGGGCCGGGGGCGCTCCAGCCGTGGGCCGTCGGGGGCCCCTGCGGGGGTTGCTGCCCGGGTCCGCCCGCGGAAAGCGGGGCCGGGTGGGGCGGGGTCCCGGGGTGATGGGCCTGCTGCTGGTGGGTCCAGCCGGTGGCTGCGTGCCCCGGCTGGTGGGGCGGCGGCAGCGGAGCCCCCACTGCGTGCTGCATCCGGTGCCACTCCGTCTCGTCCGATTGGCGCTGGTCGGGCGGCCGTTGAGGTCGCCCGTTACCGAACCGTACCCTCCCCGGCCGTATGTACGTGAACGGCCGGGGCGGGAGCGGAGTGCCCGGTGGCCGGTCAGCCCGTCAGTTCGTCGGCGAGAGCGCGCAGGGCGAGGCGGTAGGAGCCGATGCCGAAGCCCGCGACGGTGCCGCTGGCGACGGCCGCGACGACCGACGTGTGCCGGAACTCCTCGCGGGTGTACGGGTTGGAGATGTGGACCTCGATGAGGGGGGCGGTGCGCTGGGCGGCCGCGTCCCTCATCCCGTACGAGTAGTGCGTGAACGCGCCGGGGTTGAGAACGACCGGAATCGAACCGTCGGCCGCCTCGTGCAGCCAGCGGATCATCTCGCCCTCGTCGTTCGTCTCACGCACGTCGACGTCGAAGCCGAGCTCCTTGCCGAGGGTCCGGCAGGTGTCGACCAGCCCGGCGTAGGAGGTGGAGCCGTAGACGTCGGGTTCGCGGGAGCCGAGCCGGCCGAGGTTGGGGCCGTTGAGGACGAGTACCTTGCGGCTCACGCGGACACCTCACCGTAGGCGGCGATCAGGACGGCCGGGTCGGGGCCCTCCAGCACGGCCGGCTTGCCGAGCCCGTCGAGGACGATGAAGCGCAGCAGGTCGCCGCGGGACTTCTTGTCGACCTTCATGGTCTCCAGGAGCCGGGGCCACTGGTCGCCGCGGTAGGTCAGCGGAAGCCCTACGGACTCCAGGACCGTACGGTGGCGGTCGGCGGTGGCGTCGTCGAGGCGGCCGGCGAGCCTGCCCAGTTCGGCGGCGAAGACCATGCCGACCGAGACGGCCGCACCGTGCCGCCACTTGTAGCGCTCGTTCTTCTCGATGGCGTGGGCGAGGGTGTGGCCGTAGTTGAGGATCTCGCGCAGGCCGGATTCCTTGAGGTCGCTGGAGACCACGTCGGCCTTGACCTGAATCGAGCGGACGATCAGCTCGGCCGTGTGCGGGCCCTCGGGCGTGCGGGCGGCGGCGGGGTCGGACTCGATCAGGTCGAGGATGACCGGGTCGGCGATGAAGCCGGCCTTGATGATCTCGGCCAGGCCGCTGACGTAGTCGTTGACCGGCAGCGAGTCCAGCGCGGCGAGGTCGCACAGCACGCCGGCGGGCGGGTGGAAGGCGCCGACGAGGTTCTTGCCCTCGGCGGTGTTGATGCCGGTCTTGCCGCCGACCGCCGCGTCGACCATGGCGAGCACGGTGGTGGGGACGGCGATCCAGCGCACGCCGCGCAGCCATGTGGCGGCGACGAAGCCGGCCAGGTCGGTGGTGGCGCCGCCGCCGACGCCGACGATGACGTCGGTGCGGGTGAAGCCGGTCTGGCCGAGCGCCTTCCAGCAGTAGGCCGCGACCTCGGCGGTCTTCGCCTCCTCGGCGTTCGGCACCTGGATGGCGACCGCCTCGTAGCCCTGGTCGGCGAGGTCCGCGCGCAACGCCTCACCCGTCTCGGCGAGCGCCTCGGGGTGGATGACGGCGACGCGCTTCGCCTTCGGCCCGACGAGGCCGGGGAGTTCGCCGAGCAGCTGCCGGCCGACCAGCACCTCGTACGGGTCGGTGCCGGCCGTGCCGCCGACCTGGATGCGGGTCACTGCCTGGTCGGTCATGCGTCCTTCAGCTCCAAAGCGTCGAGGACCGCCTGGGCGACCTCGTCGGGGGTCTTGTCGTCGGTGGCCACGACGGCGCTGGCGACTTCGGTGTACAGGTGCCGGCGGGCGTCCATCAGTTCGCGCCACTGGCGGCGCGGGTTGACGGCGAGCAGCGGCCGGGCGGTGTTCAGGCCGACCCGGCGGACGGCTTCCTCGACGTCCATCGAGAGGTAGACGACGGGGAGGCCGACGAGCAGCTCGCGGGTGCCGGCGTCGAGGACGGCGCCGCCGCCGAGGGCGAGGACGCCCGTGTGCTCGGCGACGGCGGCCCTGACGGCCTCGCGCTCCAGCTCACGGAAGTACGCCTCGCCCTCGTCGACGAAGATGTCCGCGATCTCACGGCCCTGGGCGGCGACGATGTCGGCGTCGGTGTCCCGGTAGGGCGCGCCGAGCCGCTCGGCGAGCAGCGCGCCCACGGTGGACTTGCCCGAGCCCATCGGCCCGACCAGGACGATCAGCGGGCCGGTGCTCACCGGATCTGCAGGTTGTCGAGGTACGAGCGGACGTTGCGGCGGGTCTCGGCGACGCTGTCGCCGCCGAACTTCTCCGCGACGGCGTCGGCCAGGACGAGCGCGACCATGGCCTCGGCGACGATGCCCGCGGCGGGCACGGCGCACACGTCGGAGCGCTGGTGGTGGGCGGCGGCGGGCTCACCGGTGACCACGTCGACGGTCTTCAGGGCCCGGGGCACGGTCGCGATGGGCTTCATCGCGGCCCGGACGCGCAGCAGCTCGCCCGTGGTCAGCCCGCCCTCGGTGCCGCCGGAGCGGCCGGAGGTACGCCTGATGCCCTCGTCGGTGGCGACGATCTCGTCGTGCGCCTTGGAGCCGGGCACGCGTGCCAGGTCGAAGCCGTCGCCGACCTCGACGCCCTTGATGGCCTGGATGCCCATGAGGGCGCCCGCGAGGCGGGCGTCGAGACGGCGGTCCCAGTGGACGTGCGAGCCGAGACCGACGGGCACGCCGTAGGCGAGGACCTCGACGACGCCGCCGAGGGTGTCGCCGTCCTTGTGGGCCTGGTCGATCTCGGCGACCATCGCCTTGCTCGCGTCGGCGTCGAGGCAGCGCACCGGGTCGGCGTCGAGCTTCTCGACGTCGGCGGGCATCGGGTACACGCCGTACGGGGCCTTCGCCGCGGCGAGCTCCACGACGTGGGAGACGATCTCGATGCCGGCCGTCTCCTTGAGGTAGGAGCGGGCGACCGCGCCGAGCGCGACGCGGGCGGCGGTCTCCCGGGCGCTGGCGCGCTCCAGGACCGGCCGGGCCTCGTCGAAGCCGTACTTCTGCATGCCCGCGAGGTCGGCGTGGCCGGGACGCGGGCGGGTCAGCGGGGCGTTGCGGGCGGAGTCGGCGAGCTCGGCCGGGTCGACCGGGTCGGCCGACATGACCTTCTCCCACTTGGGCCACTCGGTGTTGCCGACCATGACGGCGACGGGCGAGCCCATGGTGAGGCCGTGGCGGACACCGCCGAGGAAGGTGATCTCGTCGCGCTCGAACTTCATCCGGGCACCGCGGCCATAGCCCAGGCGCCGCCTGGCCAGGTGGTCCGCCACCATCTCCGTGGTGATCGGGACACCGGCGGGAAGACCCTCCAGCGTCGCCACCAGTGCGGGGCCGTGGGACTCCCCCGCGGTCAGCCAGCGCAACCTGCTCAACGGTGCTCCTCATGCTCGCGCCTGGAACTGCGACGGCGCGACCGGGTGCGCGGCCCTGGCCCGCCTCCCTTTGATCCTCCCACGTCCCGGGCTCCTCCCGGTCGCCGGTCCAGCAGGCGGACGCCGGCGGTCAGGAGGTGATCACCCTCCAGAGCCGTCGGGCCGCGAACCCGAGGAGCAGCGCGGCCATGATGCCGAGGAAGGTCCATTCCACCCATTCGGGCAGCAGGCGGAGGACGAAGGCGAGGAATCTGCCCCCGTCCCCGGACGACGCCAGTATCCGCTCGTGCTCCATCGGGTCTCCTGCTCGCTCGATCGATCGATCGGGCGGAGCCTACGGGGTGCCGAGCGCGGCCTCGCCCGCCACCCGCATGGCCGCGAGCGGTCCGGGCGACCGGCCGGTCATCTGTTCCACCTGGAGGACGGCCTGGTGGACGAGGAGGTCGAGGCCGCCGACGACGGCCCCGTGGCGCTCGGACCAGGAGGCGGCGAGGGCGGTCGGCCAGGGGTCGTAGAGGACGTCGAAGAGGGTGCCGGGACGGTCGGGGACCGCGTCCGCGAGTTCGTCGGTCGTGCCGGCGGGGGTGGTGGCGACGACCAGCGGTGCGCGCAGGGCGTCGGCCGCGTCGGTCCAGTCGGCGGTGCGCACGTCGACGCCGAGCCGTTCGCCCCAGCCGCGCATCTCGCCGGCGCGCGCCTCGCTGCGGACGTAGGCGGTGACCGGGCCGTCGCAGATGCGGGACAGGGCGGCGAGCGCGGAGGAGGCGGTGGCGCCCGCGCCGAGAACGGCGGCGGACTCGACCTTTTCCACACCGCGCTCGCGGAGCGCGGCGATCATGCCGGGGATGTCGGTGTTGTCGCCGAGCCGACGGCCGTCCTCGGTGAGGACGACCGTGTTGACGGCCTCGACGGACGCGGCCGTCGGGCTGATCTCGTCGAGCAGCGGGATGATCGCGCGCTTGAGCGGCATGGTCAGCGACAGACCCGCCCAGGTGTCGTCCAGTCCCTCCACGAAGCCGGGGAGCCCGGCCTCGTTCACCTCGAACCGGTCGTAGGACCAGTGGGTGAGACCGAGCTCCGCGTAGGCGGCCCGGTGCAGCACCGGGGAGAGGGAGTGGGCGATGGGCGACCCGAGGACAGCGGCCCTCCGGGCGTCAGTTGCTGCCCTGGTTGTCATTGAACTTGTCCTTCAGCCTCAGGAATTCGGCGTGCGTCTTCGCGAATTCCGTCTTGTTCATTCCGTCCGTGGCGACGAAGTACATCCAGCCGTCGGACGTCGGGTTCACGGCGGCTTCCAGCGCCTCGTTGCCCGGGTTGCCGATGGGCCCGGGGGTGAGGCCCTTCTGGGTGTACGTGTTGTACGGGTCCTGGTTGCTGTTGATCTCGGATTCGCTGATCTCGATCTTGCTCTGGCCCTTGAGGTAATTGAAGGCCGAGTCGAACTGGAGCAGCTGGTTCGTCTCCGTGTTGGTGGGCTTGAGGCGGTTGTAGACGACCTCGCCCATCTTGCGGAAGTCGTCGTGCGTCTTACCTTCCGCCTGGACCAGGCTCGCGACCGTGAGCAGCTCCCAAGGGCCCTTGAGACCGAGGGACTTGGACTTGGCCTCCAGGTCGAGCTTGCCGTATTCGGCGTTGGCCCGGGCGACCATCTTCTTGAGGACGTCCTCCGGTTTGGAGCCCTTCTTCACCGGATAGCTGGCCGGGAAGAGGAATCCTTCCAGCGGGTCCTTGAGGTCCGGGTGGCCGGTGGCCCAGGCGGGCAGGCCGAGGTTCTTCGCCTGCTCCTTCGCGACCGACTTCGTGGTGCCCGCCTTGACTCCGAGCCGTTTGTCGATCTGCTCGTAGATGTAGGCGTTCCGCTTACCTTCGGGAATGTTGAGGGTATTGCGGCTGTTCGGGTTGAGCATGGCCTCGACGGCCTTGGCGGCGGACATTCCCTTGTTGAGGGTGTAGACGCCGTCCTGGATGGTCTTTCCGTCCGGGTTCTTCTCCTGCGCGGAGACGAAGGCCCCGGTGCTCTTGACGACACCGTTCTTGACGAGGATGGCGGCGATCTCGTAGCCGCCGGCGCCCTTCGGGATCTCGACCTGCACGGTCTCGCTGGTGCCCGCGCCCTCGTAGTCGGGGGCGGCGCCGAACCGGCTCTGCCAGAACTGGTAGCCGAAGTAGCCCACTCCGCCGACGCCGCCGACCAGCACGGCCGCGACGACCAGGCAGGCGACGCCGTTGCGGCTCTTTTTCTTTTTCGGCTGCTTGCCGCGGCGGTCACCGCGGTCACCGCCGCGGCGGGACGGGGAGCGCCCGTCCTCGTCGCCGTCGTCGTCACGGCCGTCGCCGTCGTCGCCGTCCGAGAAGAAGGGGTGGGTCTCCTCCTGGGCCGCTTCCGCGTCCCAGTCGGTCGCGGGCTCCGGCTCGGTGCGCCGCCGGCCGGGGGGCTGCGGGGGCGGATACGCCTCGGGGGTGCCGTAGAGGTCGGGGTGCTGACCGCCGTAGGGATCGTGCCCGCCGGGCCCGCCGTAGGGCATCGCGGCCTGCTGGCCGGTGTCCCAGCCGGCGTCGTAGTTCTGCGCGGGCTGCCCCGGGTGACCGCCGTGCTGCCCCGGCTGACCACCCGGGTGGCCCGGGTGGCCGTGCTGGCCGTGCTGCCCCGGATACGCCTGGGCCGCCTGCTGTTCGGACGTGGGGTAGTCCGGGGCCGGGTACTGCTGGCCGCCGTAACCCTGCTGGTACGGGTCCTGCTGGTGCCCGTACGCGGCCTGCTGCGGCTGCTGCTGGTAGTACTGCTGACCGCCGGCCTGCTGACCTTCCCACCCCTGGTGCCCGTAAGCCGGGTCCTCGGGATGCCACGGTTCGGAGCCGGGGCCCCGTCCATATTCAGTCATCGATCCCCAAACGGCCGCGAGGCTTCCGGACGATCCGCCTCTACGCTGTGCGGCAGCTGTTCGAACGCCACCGCATCGCGCGGAACGTTACCGTATCGCGATCAGATGACCACTTCGACGCCCTCGCCGGGCGGATTACCTGATACCCGTTCGGACTCCAGAGCGTTCTGAAGGATGATCACAGCGGCAGCCTGATCGATGACAGAACGGCCTTTTTTGGACTTCACGCCCGAGGCGCGCAGTCCCTGACTGGCCGTCACTGTGGTCATCCTCTCGTCCACCAGTCTCACCGGTACGGGCGCGACCGAGCGGGCGAGCTCCTGGGCGAAGGCCCTGACCTTGGCCGCGGCCGGACCCTCGCCCCCGCTGAGGGAGCGAGGGAGCCCGACCACGATCTCGATCGGTTCGTACTCCTCGGTGATCTGTTTCAGCCGCCGGTGGGCGGCCGGGACATCACGTCCCGGCACGGTCTCCACCGGTGTGGCGAGGACCCCGTCGGGGTCGCACGAGGCGACCCCGATGCGGGCGTCCCCGACATCGATCGCGAGGCGACGGCCTCTGCGCATCAGGCGGTTTCCACGACGAGGCGCTCGACGGCCGCCATGGCCTCACCGATGGCCTCGGGGTTCTGGCCGCCGCCCTGGGCGACGTCCGGCTTGCCGCCACCGCCGCCGCCGAGGGTCTTGGCGGCCGTACGAACCAGCTCGCCGGCCTTGAGGCCGCGCTCACGAGCGGCCTCGTTGGTGGCGATCACCGTCAGCGGGCGACCGTTGGCCGTGGTGAACAGCGCCACGACGGCCGCGCGGTCGCCCGGGATGCGGCCGCGGACGTCGAGGACCAGCTTGCGCAGGTCGTCGGCGGTGGTGCCGTCGGGAACCCGCCCGGTCACCAGCGCCACGCCGCGAACGTCCTTGGCGCCCTCGACGAGACCGGCGGCGGCCTGCAGGACCTTCTCCGCGCGGAACTTCTCGATCTCCTTCTCGGCGTCCTTCAGCTTGCCGAGCATGGCGGCGATCTTCTCCGGCAGCTCCTCGGAACGGCCCTTGACCAGCTCCTGGAGCTGGGCGACGACCGTGTGCTCCTTGGCGAGGAAGTTGTACGCGTCGACACCGACGAGGGCCTCGATACGGCGCACGCCCGAGCCGATCGACGACTCGCCGAGCAGCTTCACCAGACCCAGCTGGGCGGTGTTGTGGACGTGCGTACCGCCGCAGAGCTCCTTGGAGAAGTCTCCGATGGTGACCACACGGACGCGCTCGCCGTACTTCTCGCCGAACTCGGCGATGGCGCCCTGGCGCTTGGCCTCGTCGATCGGCATGACCTCGGCGTGCACGTCGAGCTCACGGGCCAGGACCTCGTTGATCTTCTGCTCGACGTCCGTGAGGACCGTGCCGGGCACGGCCGCCGGCGAGCCGAAGTCGAAGCGGAAGCGGCCCGGCGAGTTCTCCGAGCCGGCCTGGGCGGCCGTCGGGCCGAGGGCGTCGCGCAGCGCCTGGTGGGTGAGGTGCGTGGCGCTGTGGGCGCGGGCGATGGCACGGCGGCGGCGGACGTCGATGGTGGCGTAGGCGGTGGAGCCGACGGTCACCTCGCCGACCTGGACGGAACCCTTGTGCACGGTGACGCCCGGGACCGGCTGCTGGACGTCCCGGATCTCGACGACGGCGCCGCTGTGCAGCTTGATGCGGCCCTGGTCGGCGAGCTGGCCGCCGCCCTCGGCGTAGAACGGCGTGCGGTCGAGGACGACCTCGACGTCGTCGCCCTCGGACGCGGCGGGCGCGGACACCCCGTTGACCAGCAGACCGACGACGGTGGTCTCGCCCTCGGTGTTGGTGTAGCCGGTGAACTCCGTGGCGCCGGAGGTGTCGGCGATCTCGCGGTAGGCCGTGACGTTGGCGTGGCCGCTCTTCTTGGCCTGGGCGTCCGCCTTGGCGCGGTCCCGCTGCTCCTGCATCAGGCGCCGGAAGCCGGCCTCGTCCACGGTCAGGCCCTGCTCGGCGGCCATCTCCAGGGTGAGGTCGATCGGGAAGCCCCAGGTGTCGTGGAGCAGGAACGCCTTGTCACCGGCGAGGACGGTGCCGCCGGCGGCCTTGGTCTCGGTCACGGCGGTGTCGAGGATGTTCGTGCCGCCCTTGAGGGCCTTGAGGAACGCGGCCTCCTCGGCGAGGGCGACGGTCTCGATGCGCTTGCGGTCGGTCTCCAGCTCGGGGTACTGCTCGCCCATCGTCCTGATGACGGTGTCGACGAGCTCGCCGACGACCGGGCCGGTCGCACCGAGCAGGCGCATGTTGCGGACGGCGCGGCGCATGATGCGGCGCAGCACGTACCCGCGGCCCTCGTTGCCGGGGGTGACGCCGTCGCCGATGAGCATGACGGAGGTGCGCATGTGGTCGGCGACCACGCGCAGCGAGACGTCACTGTCGTGGGCGGCGCCGTACTGGACACCGGTGAGCTCGGTGGCCTTGTCGATGACGACCTTCAGGGTGTCGGTCTCGTACATGTTCTGCACGCCCTGGAGGATCATCGCCAGGCGCTCCATGCCGAGGCCCGTGTCGATGTTCTTGCTCGGCAGGTCACCGAGGATCTCGAAGTCCTCCTTGCCGATGCCCCGGCCGCGCTCGTACTGCATGAAGACGAGGTTCCAGATCTCCACGTACCGCTCGTCGTTGACGGCCGGGCCGCCCTCGACGCCGAACTCGGGGCCGCGGTCGTAGTTGATCTCGGAGCAGGGGCCGCAGGGGCCCGGGACGCCCATGGACCAGAAGTTGTCCTTCTTGCCCAGGCGCTGGATGCGCTCGGCGGGGACCCCGACGACGTCGCGCCAGATCTGCTCGGCCTCGTCGTCGTCCTGGTAGACGGTGATCCAGAGCCGCTCCGGGTCCAGGCCGTACCCGCCGTGCTCGGCCGAGGAGGTCAGCAGCTCCCAGGCGAGCTTGATGGCGCCTTCCTTGAAGTAGTCGCCGAACGAGAAGTTGCCGCACATCTGGAAGAACGTGCCGTGGCGGGTGGTCTTGCCGACCTCTTCGATGTCCGGCGTGCGCACGCACTTCTGGACGCTGGCGGCGCGCGGGAACGGCGGCTTGACCTCACCCAGGAAGTAGGGCTTGAACGGGACCATGCCGGCGGGCACGAGCAGCAGAGTCGGGTCGTCCGCGATGAGCGACGCCGAAGGGACGACGGTGTGCCCGCGCTCCTCGAAGAAGCTCAGCCAGCGGCGGCGGATTTCAGCCGACTCCATCAGTGGTCCTCATTCCGGTTGTACGAGTGGTGGGGATGGGGGTGGTTGGGGCTGTCCAGGGCCGCGACACGGCGCGGCGCGGGCAGTGCGGGGTCGGGCGGCGCGTCGATGCCCAGGGCCTCCCCCAGTTCGGCCTCGCGCTGGAGCATTCCGGCGCGGACGTCGAGCGCGAAGTCCTTGAGCCGGTGGCCGGTCTCGATCGCCTTGTCGGCGGCCTGAGCGGCGAGGCTCTCCGGGGTCAGCTGCTTGAGCTTGCGGTTGACCTTGGTGGTGGCCCACACGCCGGCTGCTGCGCCCGCGGTGAACCAGAAAGCACGGCGGAACATCCCTGCGTCAGCCCTTCCGCTTCCTGCCGGTCCGGGCGGACGGCACCGTGCGGCCGACGATGACCGCGCGCCGTGGCTGCCCGGCCGGATTGTCGTTCTTGTTCCGGCTCATGGCCCGGCGTACGCCGTAGCCGAATGCCGCGACCTTGACCAGCGGTCCGCCGAACGTCGAGGCGACCGTCGTGGACAGCGCGGAGGCGTTGGAGGTGACCTCCTGGACGTCCGTCGCGATGGCGTCGACCCGGTCGAGCTGCGTCTGCGCGGACCGTACGGTCGCCGAGGCGTCGGCCAGCAGGGGCACCGCCTGCTCCGTCACGTCCGCCACGAGCCGGGTGGTCGCCCTGAGCGTCTGGGCCAGCCTCACCAGCACGACGGCCAGGAAGGAGACCAGGATCGCCCAGAAGACGGCCACCAGGATCCCGGCAACCTCTCCTCCGGTCACTGCGCACCGCTCTCTGCTCGTCGAAGCTTCGAAAGTCGTCCTCCGAGCCTATCGCGCCCATGGTCGCTCCCCGAACCGCATTACCGCCGGGCAGCAAGGGGAGTTGCGTGGTCCGATTGTACGGAGCGCGTTCGTGTCGGTACCCTCCGTGTTCCATGCGACGGAGCAATCTCCCGGCCGAGCTGAACCGGTTCGTCGGACGTGAGGAGGAGCTGCGGGAACTGCGGCGGCGGCTGGCGGACTCCCGGCTGGTGACCGTGGTCGGAGTGGGCGGCGTCGGAAAGTCTCGGCTCGCGGTGAACGCCGCCTCGGCGGCGCAGAAACGCTACTGCCATGGGGTGCGGCTGGCCGAGCTGGCCACCGTGCGCGATCCCGCGCTGCTGGACCACGCCGTCACCGAGGCGCTCGGGCTCACCGACCACACCAGCAGACCGCCGCGCGGGATGCTGACGGAACACCTCGCCGACCGCCGGCTGCTGCTCGTCCTGGACGGGTACGAGCACCTCGTCGAGGAGTGTGCCGTGCTGGTCCGGGAGCTGCTGCGCGGGGCCCCCGGACTGACCGTGCTGGCCGCCGGCCGGCGTCCGCTGAGGATCGCGGGCGAGACGGTCGTGCCGCTCGCGCCGCTGCCCCAGGAGGACGCGGTACGCCTCTTCACCGACCGGGCCGCCGCGGTGGTGCCCGGCTTCGCCGCGGACGACCCGGCGACGGTGCGGGAGCTGTGCCGCCGGCTCGACGGGATTCCACTGGCGCTGGAGCTGGCCGCGGGCCGCCTCCCCGTCCTGGGCCTGGAGCGGATGCTGCTGCGGCTGGACGACCGCTTCCGTCTGCTGACCGGCGGGAACCGGGGTGAGCCGGCGCGTCACCAGACGCTGCGCACGGCCATCGGCTGGAGCCACGAACTGTGCACCCCGGAGGAGCGGCTGCTGTGGGCACGGCTGTCGGTCTTCGCCGGGCCGTTCGACCTGGAGGCGGTCGAATACGTGTGCACGGGGCCCGAGTTGCCCGCCGAGCGGGTTCCGGACGTCCTGGGCGAGCTGCTGGCGCAGTCGGTGGTGGCACGCGAGGACACCCCGGCGGGTCTGCGCTACCGGATGCTGGACACGGTGGCGGCGTACGGGGCGGAGTGGCTGGCCGCGCTGGGTGACACCGAGCGGCTCCGGCGGCGGCACCGCGACTGGTACATGGGGCTGGCCACCTGGTGCGAACTGGAATGGTTCAGTCCGCGCCAGGCGGAGGTCGCGGCGTGCACGGACGACGCGCTGCCCAATCTGCGGGCCGCGCTGGACCTGTGCCTGGAGGAGCCGGACGACGCGCCTCTGGCCCAGCATCTGGCGGGCACACTCTGGTTCTACTGGGTGGGCTGCGGGCGGCTCTCCGAGGGGCGGCACTGGCTGGACCGGGCGCTCGCCGTCCGGTCCGGTCACGAGGAGGCGCGGCTCAAGGCGCTGTGGGTGCTGGGCTACGTGGCGATCCTGCAGGGAGACAACACGGCCGCGGTGGCGGCGCTGCACGAGTGCGGCGAGGGCGCCGCACGTACGGGCAGCGCGGCGGCCGCCGCGTACACGACGCACCGGATGGGCTGTCTGGCCCTGCTGTCGGACGACATGGCGCGTGCGGAGGAGCTGCTGACGCGGGCACTCACCGCGTACCGCGAGCTGGGTGAGCTGAACAGCCAGGTACTCATGGGGCAGGTGGAACTGGCGATGGCCAAGGTCTTCCTGGGGGACCTGGCGGCGGCGGTGGCGCTGTGCGAGGAAGTCCGGGAGGTGTGCGAGGACCGGGGCGAGCGGTGGACGCGGGCGTACGCGCTCTATGTGCTGGCGTACGCGGCGTGGACGCGCGGGGAGCACGGCCGGGCCCGCGGGCTGCTGGGCGAGTGCATCGCGATCGACCACGCCTTCAACGACCTCGTGGGGCTGGTGCTGGCCATCGAGCTGCTGGCGCTGGTGACCGCGAGCGAGGGCGATCCGGCGGAGGCCGCGGTGCTGCAGGGCGCGGCGGCGCCGGTGTGGGAGGTGGTCGGGCTGCCGCTGTTCGGCTCCGGATACTTCAGCGCGCCGCGCGCCCTGTGCGAGCAGCGGGCGGGCGAGATGCTGGGCGCCGATCGGTTCCGGACCTATGTCGAGGAGGGCGGTGGACTGACGCTGGACGCCGCCGTGGAGCGGGCGCTGGCCGGGCGGGCGCGTCCGCCCGCCCGGCCGAGCGGGCCTCCGGAGGGGCCGGGGCCGGCCCCTGACACGCGGAAGCCCGCCGGCTCCCCCACCGGTCAGGGCGGGGAAGCGGCGGGCTGAACACCGCGGGGGTGGTACTGCGCCGGCGTCAGCGGGCGTAGTACTCGACGACCAGCTGCTCGTCGCAGATGACCGGGATTTCCTTGCGGTTCGGGTCGCGGTCGAGGCGGAAGGCCAGGGCCTTCAGGTTGACCTGCAGGTAGCGGGGGGTCTCACCGTCGGCGGCGAAGCCACCCTCACGCGCGACCTGGAAGAGGGCCTTGTCGCGGGAGCGCTCGCGGACCATCACGACGTCGTCGGGACGGACGCGGAAGGACGGCTTGTCGACCTTGCCGCCGTTGACCTCGATGTGGCCGTGGACGACCATCTGACGGGCCTGGTAGATGGTGCGGGCGATGCCCGAACGCAGGACCAGGGCGTCGAGACGACGCTCGAGCTCGACGACGAGCGCCTCGCCCGTCTTGCCCTCGGCCTTCTTGGCGCGGTCGTAGGCGCGCGCCATCTGGCGCTCGCTGATGTCGTACTGCGCGCGCAGGCGCTGCTTCTCGAGCAGACGGACCTTGTAGTCCGAGTTCTGCTTGCGGCCACGGCCGTGCTCACCCGGCGGGTAGGGGCGGGCTTCGAAGTACTTGACAGCCTTCGGCGTCAGCGCGATACCGAGCGCGCGAGACTTCTTGACCTTGGGACGCGACTGGTTAGGCACGTTCTCCAGACCTCCATTGTAGGTTAGGTTAGGCTCACCTTACTCAAGGAGATCGCATGTCTCGCCCTGGGAACACCACGCGCATCACAGACAGCACAAAGAGCGATGCTCCCGCTGCGCAGAGCATCGATGTGACGGAGGTCCGATCAGCTCATGGTCAGCCGCGTCCCAGCGGGCTTGAAACCGCCCGGATGCCGTCAGCAGCCGAGCGCACACGAACTCTCGTACAGAGTACATGCTCCGCGGTGCTGATCGTCCCGGGGGCGGACGGAGCACGCCCCGAGCAGCTGATGCCCGACGCCCGCACCGTGGGCACCGACGGCGACGTCTTCCTCCTGTTCCCGGCCGACGCCCCGCCCGTACGGGCCGCGACGCACGCCCAGGACGACGAACTGCCCGCCGTGCTGGAGCTCACCGATGTGGCCCCCGTCGCCGTCCCCCACCGCATCCGCGGCCACGCCCGGATCTCCGGGTGGCTGACGCGCGCGCCCGGCATCGCCGCCCCCGGCCACATGATGCTGCGCCTGGAGGTCGGCGAGGTGTACATCGACGACCTGTGGGGCGACGACGCGGTCGACCCCGACGACTTCGCCCGCGCCGCGCCGGACCCGCTCGCGGCGTACGAGACCGAGCTGCTGCAGCACCTGGCCGCCGCCCACGGCGACCGCATGCTGGCGCTGAGCACCCTGCTCGGCGACCGGGCCACCGAGGGGCCCGGGGCCGTACGGCGAGTCGTGCCGCTGGCGCTCGACCGGTTCGGGCTGCGCGTGCGCTGCCGCGACGCCTCGGGCCGTTCGTTCGACGCTCGCTTCGACTTCCGGGAGCCCGTGCGCGACGTGCACGGCATGCGCCGCGCCATGCGTACCCTGTTCGACGCGGCGCGGAGCTGACGCCCTAGCCGCCGCCCTCGCCGCGCAGCCGCTCGCGGACCTTCTCGACCACGTCCGCGTACCGCGCCTCCGCGCCGTACCGCGTCGGTTCGTAGTACCGCTTGCCGTGGATCTCGTCCGGGGCGTACTGCTGGGCGGCGATGCCACCCGGCACGTCGTGCGGGTACACATATCCCTGGGCGTGGCCGAGCTTCGCCGCGCCCTTGTAGTGCCCGTCGCGCAGATGGGCAGGGACCGGGCCCGCCAGCCCGTTCCGCACGTCCGCCAGTGCGGCCCCGATCGCCGTCGTCGCCGCGTTCGACTTCGGGGCCAGGGCCAGGGCGATCGTGGCGTGGCTGAGGGTGAGGGCCGCCTCCGGAAAACCGATCATGGCGACGGCCTGGGCCGCGGCGACCGCGGTGGGCAGCGCCGTCGGGTCGGCGAGGCCGATGTCCTCGCTCGCCGAGATCATCAGCCGGCGGGCGATGAACCGGGGATCCTCCCCCGCCTCGATCATCCGGGCCAGATAGTGCAGCGCCGCGTCCACGTCCGAGCCGCGGATCGACTTGATGAGGGCGCTGGCCACGTCGTAGTGCTGGTCGCCGTCCCGGTCGTACTTCACGGCAGCGCGGTCCACCGTCTCCTCGACGGTGGCGAGGGTGATCTCCTGCTCGTCCTTGGCGATGGCCGCACCGGCCGCCGCCTCCAGTGCGGTCAGCGCCCGGCGCGCGTCACCGCCCGCGATCCGCAGCAGATGCGCCCTGGCGTCGTCCGCCAGCGCCACCGCCTCCCCCAGACCGCGCTCCTCCGTCAGGGCCCGGTCCAGCAGCCCGCGCACATCGTCGTCGGTGAGCGGCTCCAGGGTGAGCAGCAACGAGCGGGAGAGCAGTGGGGAGATCACCGAGAAGTACGGATTCTCCGTCGTCGCCGCGATCAGCGTCACCCAGCGGTTCTCCACGGCCGGCAGCAGCGAGTCCTGCTGGGCCTTGCTGAAGCGGTGGATCTCGTCGAGGAAGAGAACCGTCTCCTTGCCGAAACCACCGGCGGCCCGGCGGGCCCCGTCGATGACGGCCCGGACCTCCTTGACGCCCGCGGTGATGGCGGAGAGCTCGACGAATCTCTTGTTGGTCGCCTTGGAGACCACGTACGCCAGGGTCGTCTTGCCCGTGCCCGGCGGGCCCCAGAGGATCACCGACGAAGCACCGGCCGGGCCGCCCGCGCCCTCGCCGACGAGCCTGCGCAGGGGCGAGCCCGGCTTCAGCAGGTGCTGCTGGCCGACGACTTCGTCCAGGGTGCGCGGACGCATCCGGACGGCCAGGGGGCTGCTGGACGGATCCTTCTCCTGGCGTTCTTCGGCTGCGGCGGTAAAGAGGTCGGGCTCCACATCGTGAAGCCTATGCCAGCCCGCTGACAGTCCTGCCGGGGCA